>NZ_JBEXJF010000014.1:0-113011 GCF_040608935.1 Nocardioides sp. NPDC004968 | reverse complement strand
GCTCCCGCCGGGCGCTGGAGGAGTTCCAGGTCGACGGGATGCCGACCGTGATCCCGTTCCACCAGGCCGTGGTCACCGACCCCGCCTACACCGCCGCCAACGGGTCCTTCGAGGTCTACACCACCTGGATCGAGACCGACTTCGACAACCAGATCACCCCCTACACCGGTGCTGTCGGCGAACCCGCCGAGGACGGCGAGCGCCAGACCGTCGTGGTCGAGGTCGGCGGCAAACGCCTCTCGGTCACGCTGCCCGCCGGACTCGGCGGCCTCGCGGTCGGCGGCGGCACCGCGGCGAAGAAGCCCAAGCGGTCGGCGAAGAAGGCCGGCGCGGCCGCCTCCGGCGACTCGGTCACCTCACCGATGCAGGGCACCATCGTCAAGATCGCCGTCGAAGAAGGCCAAGAGGTCGCCGAGGGCGACGTCGTGGTCGTCATCGAGGCCATGAAGATGGAACAACCCCTCACGGCCCACAAGTCCGGCGTCGTCACCGGCCTCAACGCCACCGTCGGCGAGACCGTCGCCAACGGCGCGGTCATCGCCGAGATCAAGTAGCTGGTCGAGGGCTGTTCCTTCATCAAGGTATGCAGCCGAAGGCGCACATCCCCAGCGGAGTTCCGCTGGGGATGTGTGCCTTTTCCTGCGCACCCTTCGACAGGCTCAGGACATCGCCTTGACGGAGGATCACAACCCGAGCTCGTCGGCCAGCGTGGCCAGGTGGAGCTCGAAAAGGGCGGCGGGGTCGCCGAAGCTGTCGGGGCCGAACTGGCCGAAGACCTCGAAGCTGACCCGGCCGAAGAGGCTCGTCCAGACGAGTACGCCGCGGGTGAGGCAGGCGTCGGGCAGGTCGAGCCCGAGCTGGTCACGGATGCCCTGGAGCCCCATCGCGAGAGCGGGTGAGATCTCCCCCGGCACCTCGGGCACGCTTAGCCGACCGGCCGCCATGGCGCCGGCGGCCAGTCGCAGCATCGCGGTCGGGACGCGGGTGCCGGGCACACTGGTCCGCTCGTCCGGCGCGGCGTAGCCGGGGACGGGCGACCCGAAGAGCAGAGCGTACGTCGCCGGCTCGGCGAGCGCCCAGGTCCTGACCGCGCGCCCGAGCGCCTGGAGCTGGGCTCGGTAGTCGTCCGAGGGGGCCGAGGCGACGGCAGCGTCGGCGGCGTCGCCCAGCTCGTCGTACCCGGAGACGAGGAGCAGAGTCAGCAGCTCGTCGCGGTTCTTCACGTAGCGGTAGACCGCCGAGGAGACCACTCCGAGATCGCGGGCGACCGCGCGCAACGAGAGCGCGGCGGCACCGTGGATCGCCAGGTGCTCGCGGCCGATCCGGACGATCTCGTCCATGGTCTGCGCCCGCGCCCGTTCGCGTGGGGTGCCGTCTCGTGAGGTGGCTGTCATGACGCCATCGTGACCCGACCCAGAGAGCGCTGTCAACAAAAGTGAGCACTGCTCTTGCTTTTGCCGAAGTCTCGCGTCAGACTCATTCCGAGAGCACTGCTCTCGAAACCTCACACTCAGGAGACAGCCATGAACAGCACCCACCTCGTCATCGGCGCCGGCCCCGTCGGCGCGACCATCGCCCAGCAGCTCGCCGCCCGCGGGGATCGCGTACGCCTCCTCACCCGCTCCGGCAGCGGCCCGGTGCACGCGAGCATCGAGCGGCTCCGCGGCGACGCAACGGATCTCGACACCGTCACCCAGGCGGCCGCCGGCGTGAGCGCCGTCTTCCACTGCATGCACGGCAGCGCCTACGCCGCCGACACCTGGCGCGCCGAGCTCCCGCGGGCAGAGAAGGTCGTGCTCGAGGCCACCGGACGGGCCGGTGCCGTGGTCGTCTTCCCGGAGAGCCTCTACGCCTACGGCCACGTCACCGGGCCGATGACCGAGCAGACGCCGCGCAACGCCGACTTCGGCAAGCCCGCGGTGCGGGTCGAGCTGCTCCGTGCCCGCGACGCCTCCCCGACCCCGACGGTCAGCGTCGCGGCCTCGGACTTCTACGGTCCGCTGGTGCGCAACGCCCACGCCGGTGAGCGCATGGTGCCGACGGTCCTCGCCGGCCGCACCATGCGCGTCCTCGGCGACCCGGACGCACCGCACTCCTGGACGTACGTCCCCGACCTCGGTGCCGCGATGATCAAGGCCGCCGACGAGGAGGGCCTGTGGGACTCCTTCCTGCACGCGCCCACCGCGCCCGCCATCTCCCAGCGGGAACTCGTCCAGCTCTATGCCGACGTGGCCGGGGTCCCCGCACCTCGGGTCGGCCGCATCCCCACCTGGACGATGAAGGCGATCGGCACGGTGCACGCCGGCACCCGGGAGCTGGCCGAGATGGTCTACCAGTTCGACAAGCCGTTCGTGCTGGACTCCTCGGCCAGCGAGTCACTGCTCGGCCTGGCCCCCACCCCGCTCGAGACCGGGGCGAAGGCGACGGTGGACTGGTGGCGTACGCAGGCCTGAGCGCGGGAAGGCTGGGGCTACCGGGCGCTCCAGCCGCCGTCGATGGCCCACGAGGCGCCGGAGACCATCGAGGCGTCCGGGCCGGTGAGCCAGCCGACCAGGGAGCCGACCTCGTCCGGCTCGACCAGCCGCTTCACCGCGACGTCCTGCAGCAGCACCTGCTCGACGACCTCGGAGGCCGGGACACCGTGCACCTCGGCCTGGTCGGCGATCTGCTTCTCCACCAGCGGCGTACGCACGTAGCCCGGGTTGATGCAGACGCTGGTCACCCCGTGCGGGCCGCCCTCGAGGGCAGTGACCTTCGAGAGTCCCTCCAGACCGTGCTTGGCCGAGACGTAGGCGCTCTTGAAGGGGGAGGCGACCAGGCCGTGCACGGAGGAGATGTTGATGATGCGGCCCCAGCGGTTGGCGTACATGTGCGGCAAGACGGCCCTGACCAGCAGGAACGGAGCGACGAGCATGATCGAGTGGATCCTGCGGAAGTCGTCGGGGTCGAACTTCTCGATCGGGCTGACCCGCTGGATGCCGGCGTTGTTGACCAGGATGTCGACCTCCAGGGTGAGGTCGTCCAGTTCCTCGGTGGCGGTCAGGTCCACCACCCACGCCTCGCCGCCGATCTCCTCGGCGAGGGCACGGGCGGCGTCGCCGGCCACGTCGGCGACGACGACCCGCGCGCCACGGGCGGCGAGCTCGCGGGCCACCGCCGCACCGATCCCCGAAGCGCCGCCGGTGACCAGGGCGCGGCGGCCCCGCAGCGTACGTCCGGAATCGGCCGACGCGGGCGGGGCCGTCGTCGCTGAGCTCACGCCGGGGTCACCTCGCGCTCAGTACGCTCGGCGTCGGCGCGGTCCAGGGCCCGCAGCGAGGCGCCCCGGGTCTCCTTGAGGGTGAGGACGACCAGGCCGGTGATGATGCCGGCCACGGCGAGGTAGATCGCGGTGTTGGTCCAGGTGCCGGTGTCCTTGAGCCATGCGATGGCCAGCAGCGGCGCGAGCGAGCCGGCGAAGATCGAGGTCACCTGGTAGGAGATCGAGATGCCGGAGTAGCGCATCCGGGTCGGGAACATCTCGGCCATGATCGCGGGCTGCGTGGAGTACATCAGCGCGTGGATGGCCAGACCGGCGATGAGCGCTGCAACGATCGCGAGGTTGTTCTTGGTGTCGAGCATCGGGAACGCCCAGAAGCCCCAGGTCGCGCCGAGCACCGCACCGACCAGGTAGACCGGCTTGCGGCCCACGCCATCGGCGATCCGGCCCACGGCGAGGATGAAGAAGAAGTGGCAGGCGTGCGCGACCGCGATCAGGCCGAGCAGCGCGCCCTGGTCCATCTTCTGGTCCTCGACCAGGTAGACGATCGAGAAGGACACCACCAGGTAGTACATGATGTTCTCCGCGAACCGCAGGCCCATGCCCTTGAGCACGCCCAGCGGGTAGCGGCGGAGCACCTCGAAGACGCCGTAACCGGTCGAGGCGGACTCGGACTGCTCCGCCTTCGCCTCCTCGAAGATGGGCGAGTCGGTCACCGAGCGGCGGATGAAGTAGCCGACGACGACCACCACGGCCGAGAGCCAGAACGCGACCCGCCAGCCCCACGCCAGGAAGGCGGCGTCGGAGAGCGCGAGGGTCATCACGGTGAGCACCAGCGTGGCGAGCAGGTTGCCCACCGGCACCGCGGCCTGCGGCCAGGCGGCCCAGGTCGCCCGCCTGTCGTCGGGGGCGTGCTCGGCGACCAGCAGGACGGCGCCGCCCCACTCACCGCCCAGGGCGAGCCCCTGCACGAACCGCAGCACCACCAGCGCTATCGGCGCGGCGAGGCCGATCTGGTTGTACGTCGGCAGGCAGCCCATCAGCACGGTGGCGACACCGATCAGCATGATCGTCAGCTGCAGCGTGTACTTGCGGCCGAGGCGGTCGCCGATGTGGCCGAATACGACGCCGCCCAGCGGGCGGGCGACGAACCCGATGGCGTACGTCACGAAGGCGGCGATGATCGCGTCGTAGGCGTTGCCGGTGGCCGGCATGATCACCTTGGCGAAGACCAGCGCCGAGGCGGTGGCGTAGAGGAAGAAGTCGTACCACTCCACGACCGTGCCGGCCATGGAGGCCGCCACGGTCCTGCGGAGCAGGCTCTGCTCGTCGACTGGGGGGTCGTTGGGGGCGGCGGTGGCGCCCGGCTGTGTCGTGGACATGGCTCGGAGTGTGACAGCGATCATAATGTGCTTGCAACGCGCATGTTGGCACACGGCGTGAACGCAAATGCACATTCGCCGATAGGCTGGCCCGATGGCCACCTCCCCCTCGACGCCGCCCTCCGCCGACCAGCTGCTGGTGCTGCTGGAGGTGGCGCGCAGCGGCCGCTTCACCACCGCGGCCCGCTCGCTCGGCCTGACCCACACGACGGTCAGCCGCAACATCTCCGCCCTCGAGCGCGCCCTCGGCGGCCGGGTCCTGGTGCGCGGCTCCGACGGCTGGGCGCTGACCGCTCTCGGTGAGCGCGCGGCGCGGGCCGCCGAAGGAGTCGCCGAGTCACTGGCCCGGCTGGCGGCCGACGAGCCGGCCGACCCGGTGGCCGGCGTGGTCCGGATGTCGACGACCGACGGGTTCGCCGCGTACATCGCCTCACCGGCGGTGGCGGTGCTGCGGCAGGACCATCCCGAGCTCTCAGTCGAGATCGTCACCGTGACCCGGCAGGCGGCCCAGCACCGCTCCGGCGTCGACATCGAGGTGGTGGTCGGCGAGCCGGCGGTGAACCGCGGCCGGGCGATGCACCTGGGTGAGTACGAGCTCGGCCTCTACGCCTCCCCCGGCTATCTGGAGCGCCACGGCACTCCCGGCACGATCGAGGAGGCCGTACGCCACCGCCTGGTCTACTTCGTCGACTCGATGCTTCAGGTCGACGACCTCGACATCCCCCGGCGGCTGCTGCCCGGCATCCGCGACGCGGTCACCTCCACGAACGTGTTCGTGCACGTCGAGGCGACCCGGGCAGGCGCCGGTCTGGGCCTGCTGCCCTGCTTCATGGCCGACCGGCACCCCGACCTGGTCCGGATGCTCCACGAGGACATCCACCAGCGGCTGCCCTACTGGGCGGTCGTGCATCCCGAGTCCTGGCGTAGGCCGGCCGTGGCCGCCGTCGTGGGCGGTCTGCGGAAGCAGATGGACGAGCAGCGAGGTGCCCTGATCGGCCGGTGACGCCCGCGGATCGACCATCAGCGACAATTCACGGGTGCCACATTCGACTCGGGCAGCCGCTACGCGCCTGGTGGCATTCTTCGTGGCCGGGATGCGACTGGCGACCCTCGCACAGATGGCGCCGTCGCTGCTGACGGCGATGCCCGCGCTCTCCCGCGTCGACCATCCCTGGCTGACCGGGGCGAGCTGGATCCTGGCCACCGTCATGCTCGTCGCGATCGCTGCGATCACCCTGGTCACCCGGCGGCCGCCGGGAGTGACGTACGCCGTGCTCGACGTCGCCGTGGCCGTGGCGCTGCTGATCGTGGGGCTGTGGACGGTCCCTGTGGAGCTGCGTACAGGCACCTGGGTGGGGTTCCAGCTGGGCTATGCGCTGTGCGTGTCCTGCGGGCTCTCGGCCGTACGCTCGCGGTGGCTGTGGATGTTCCTGCTCGGCTCGCTGGCGGTCGCCGAGGCGGTCTACATCGCGCCGACCGTGGACGGCTGGGCCGACCTCACCGGTGCGCTGAGCACCTGCCTGACGCTGCTGGTGCTCGGGCCGCTGGCCTGGTTCGGCTGTCAGACGATCGTGCGGATCGGGACGGAGGCCGATGAGGCCCGGCGCTATGCCGCCGAGGCCGCCAAGGCCGAGGAGGAGCGTCGTGCCCGGCTCGCGATCCACAACGGCACCGCGATGATGCGGCTGCTCGTGGAGACCGACACCGCCGACGGCAACGGCGCGCTGCGGTCGCAGGCCGAGGTCGAGCTCAACCGGATGCGCGCCTATCTGAGCGGTCAGACCCCGCCTCCGGTGAGCGAGGCGACCAACCTGGCCGCGGTGGTCACCGCCGTCGGCGCGGAGTTCGACGACCTGCCGATCACGGTGGTCGCCGACCTCGCCCAGGACGTCGCGCTCCCGCGCGCGCTCGCCGACGACCTGGCCGCCGCAATGCGCAGCCTGCTCCTCAACGTACGTCAGCACGCGCGGGCGGGGCGGGTCGTCCTGCACGCCGCCGAGGACGAGGACGGCATCGGCTGGGAGGTCACCCTGCACGACGACGGCATCGGCTTCGACACCTCCGCGACGACGTTTGGGGTCGGTCTGCGCGAGGTGGTCGTCGCGCAACTCGCGCGCTCCGGCGTCGACGTCGCGATCAACAGCATCCGCGACCTCGGCACCACTGTCACGCTCGCGCAGACGACCGTCGCGGAGGTCTCGTGATGTCTGACGTGACCCCCGGACCGCGCTTCAGCCACGTGGACGACGCGACGGCGATGCGCGCCTCACTGAGTCTGCTCCTGCCCGATCTGAACTTCGTGTCTAGTCACGAGAACGTCGAGGACCTGCTGACGGCGAAGCCGGAGGCCGACGTGGTGATCCTCGACCTCCACCTAGCCAACACCGGCCAGCCCGACGCCTCACAGGGCACCACGGCCATCCGGCGCATCGTCGAGGCCGGCTACCGGGTCTGCGTCTACTCCCAGGAGGAGCGCCGGTTCGTGCTCGCGGCCTGCCTCGCCGCCGGGGCGACCGGCGTGGTCTCGAAGGCGGCGTCGCTGGCCGAGGCGGAGGCGGCGTTCCGCGCGGTCGCCGCCGATGAGCCGGTGATCCCCCCGGGTATCACCGGACTCATCGAGGTCCTCGTGCGCCGCCGCAGCATCACCGTGCTCACCCCGCGCCAGCGCGAGGTCCTCGCCCATCGCGCCCGCGGGCTGACGTACGCCGAGATGAGCCGGTCGATGTATCTGTCCGAGTCGACCTTGCGCGGCTACTGGATGGAGCTGGCCCAGCTGGTCTCGGAGTATCTGCGCGAGACCTCGCCCGGCGACATCGAGCACGCCCTCGGGCTGCGCCCGGGGGACCTGCTCGACCTCTGGCCAGGGTGAGCGCTAGCTGCTGATCCCGCTCCACTTCCACGAACCGTCGGTGCCGACCCGGGTGGAGGCGGAGAAGGTCGTGCTGTGCCCGATCCCGCTGCTCTGGCGGATGCGCACGGCCTTGCCGGTCGTGGGGTTGATCAGCACGATGTCCTTGGCCGCGACCGCGCCGTCGGCGTCGTAGCAGTTGTGCACCGACATGTACCGCCATCCGGTGCCGAGGCTGCGGACGACATACTTCTTCGCCTCCGCCGGGCGGTCGGGACGTACGACGATCTGCTCGAGCTTGTTGGTGCTCGGGTTGATCGAGTAGAGCAGGTTGTACATCACCCCGTTGTGGCTCGTCCACACGCCTGCGACGGTCGTCGTGCTCGGCAGGGTGACCGGCAGGTTCGTGACCGTGCCGAGGCGGGTGCCCGCGCTGGAGTACGAGAGCGCCGTCTGCTGCACGACGCCGGACGTCGTGACGCTGTAGACCGCCGTCGTCGGGCCGTTCACGACCTTCTTGGGGTTCCAGCCGGTCACCGCGGTGCCGTTGGAGCGGTAGAGCTGCGCGGCCTTTGTCTCGGACAGCACGGACTGCCCGTTGGTCCCGCCGATGGTCACGGTGCGGCCGGTGCCGTCGGTGCCGGGCACGATGTAGCTGGTCTTCCAGGTGGTCTCGTCACCGGCTCCGCCGATCTCGATCCACGCCCGCGGCGACCAGGTGACGGTGCCGGCGCTGCGGTAGTTGCTGGTCACCGTGCTGTTCTTGATGCCGCGCTTGCGGATGTAGCCACCGGCCTTGCCGTTGATCGAGCCGGAGCAGTTCACCGTGCCGGCCGCGGCGGCCGGCGAGCTCGCCGCTCCGAGCGCGGTGAGCGATCCGGCCAGCAGGGCCGTGCCAGCGATGGCGACCAGAGCTGAACGACGCTGTCGAGTCTTGATCTTCATGCCGCCGAGGGTATGGCCCGCGACCCGTTCAGCGGTCCCAACGAATCCGCACAGTTAGCGACTTCTTGACGTCCACTAACTGGGCGAAATCGTCCCATAACCTGGACGACGCACTTCGGATGGGTAGCGTGGCCGCCATGTTCACGAAGGTGTTGGTTGCCAACCGCGGCGAGATCGCGATCCGAGCTTTCCGCGCAGGCTTTGAACTCGGGGCCAAGACGGTCGCCGTCTTTCCCTACGAGGACCGGGGCTCAGAGCACCGGCTGAAGGCCGACGAGGCCTACCAGATCGGAGAGCTCGGTCACCCGATCCGGGCCTATCTCGATCCAGACGCGATCGTCGAGGTCGCCAAGCAGAGCGGCGCGGACGCCATCTACCCCGGCTACGGGTTCCTCTCCGAGAACCCGGCGCTGGCCGAGGCCTGCGCCCGGGCGGGGATCACGTTCATCGGACCGTCGGCGGAGGTCCTCACGCTCACCGGCAACAAGGCCACCGCGATCGCGGCGGCCAAGGCTGCCGGCGTACCGACCCTGCAGTCGGTCGAGCCGTCCACCGACGTCGACGCGCTCGTCTCCGCCGCTTCGGCCCTTCCCTACCCGCTGTTCGTGAAGGCGGTCGCGGGTGGCGGTGGTCGCGGGATGCGACGGGTCGACTCCCCCGACAAACTGCGCGAGGCGGTCGAGACCTGCATGCGCGAGGGCGAGGCGGCCTTCGGTGACCCGACCGTCTTCATCGAGCAGGCCGTGGTCGAGCCGCGTCACATCGAGGTGCAGATCCTCGCCGACAGCACCGGTGAGGTGATCCACCTCTTCGAGCGTGACTGCTCGGTGCAGCGCCGCCACCAGAAGGTCGTCGAGATCGCCCCCGCCCCCAATCTCGACCCTGAGCTGCGGGAACGCATGTGCGCGGACGCGGTGCGGTTCGCCAAGGAGATCGGCTACTCCTGCGCCGGCACCGTCGAGTTCCTGCTCGACCCCGCGGGCAACTACGTCTTCATCGAGATGAACCCGCGCATCCAGGTCGAGCACACCGTGACCGAGGAGGTCACCGACGTCGACCTGGTGCGTTCGCAGATGCGGATCGCGTCCGGCGAGACGCTGGCCGACCTCGGGCTCACCCAGGACTCGGTGCAGCTGCGCGGCGCCGCGATGCAGTGCCGGATCACCACCGAGGACCCCGCCAACAACTTCCGCCCCGACACGGGCATGATCACCACCTACCGCTCCCCCGGCGGTGCCGGGATCCGGGTCGACGGCGGCACGACGTACGCCGGAGCCGAGGTCTCGCCCCACTTCGACTCGATGCTCGCCAAGCTCACCTGTCGCGGGCGCACCTTCGAGGACGCCGTCACCCGGGCCCGGCGGGCCGTGGCGGAGTTCCGCATCCGCGGCGTGGCGACGAACATCCCGTTCCTGCAGGCGCTGCTCGACGACCCCGACTTCATCTCGGGCTCGATCACGACCTCGTTCATCGAGACCCACCCGCAGCTGCTGACCGCGCGGGCCTCCGGTGACCGCGGCACCAAGCTGCTCACCTACCTGGCCGACGTGACCGTCAACCAGCCGCACGGCGCTGCGCCGGTCTCGCTGCACCCGGTCGAGAAGCTGCCGAAGCTCGACCTGTCGGTGGCTCCGCCGGCGGGCTCGCGCGATCTGCTTCGCGAGCTCGGGCCGGAGGGTTTTGCCGCCGCGCTGCGCTCCCAGGAGTCGGTCGCGGTCACCGACACCACCTTCCGCGACGCCCACCAGTCGCTGCTGGCGACCCGGGTCCGCACCACCGACCTGCTCGGCGTGGCCGGCCATGTCGCCCGGCTGACGCCGCAGCTGTGGTCGATGGAGGCATGGGGTGGCGCGACGTACGACGTGGCTCTCCGCTTCCTCTCCGAGGACCCGTGGGAGCGGCTGGCGCACCTGCGTGAGGCGATCCCGAACATCAACCTGCAGATGCTGCTGCGCGGTCGCAACACGGTGGGCTACACGCCCTACCCGACCGAGGTCACCGATGCGTTCGTCTCGGAGGCCGCGGAGACCGGGATCGACGTGTTCCGGATCTTCGACGCGCTCAACGACGTGTCCCAGATGCGGCCCGCGATCGAAGCGGTGCGGGCGACCGGGACGTCCGTCGCCGAGGTGGCGCTCTGCTACACCGGCGACCTCTCCTCGCCCGACGAGAAGCTCTACACGCTCGACTACTACCTGCGGCTGGCCGAGGAGATCGTCTCGGCTGGGGCACACGTACTGGCGATCAAGGACATGGCCGGGCTGCTGCGGGCGCCCGCCGCGCGCACCCTGGTGACCGCGCTCCGGGAGCGGTTCGACCTGCCGGTCCACCTGCACACCCACGACACCGCCGGTGGCCAGCTGGCCACGCTGACGGCCGCGATCGAGGCCGGTGTCGACGCCGTCGACGCCGCGACCGCGTCGATGGCCGGCACCACCTCCCAGCCGCCGCTCTCCTCGCTGGTGGCGGCGACCGACCACACCTCGCGTGCCACTGGCCTGTCGTTGGCGGCGGTCAACTCGCTCGAGCCCTATTGGGAGGCCGTACGCCGCGTCTACGCGCCGTTCGAGTCCGGACTGCCCGCGCCGACCGGCCGGGTCTACCGCCACGAGATCCCGGGCGGCCAGCTCTCCAACCTGCGCCAGCAGGCGATCGCGCTCGGACTGGGCGAGAAGTTCGAGCAGATCGAGGACATGTACGCCGCGGCCAACCAGATCCTCGGCCGCGTCCCCAAGGTCACGCCATCGTCCAAGGTCATCGGCGACCTGGCTCTGTCGTTGGTCGCGGCCGGTGCCGACCCGGCCGCGTTCGAGGCCGACCCGGCTGCGTACGACATCCCGGGCTCGGTCATCGGGTTCCTCAACGGGGAGCTCGGTGACCCGCCGGGCGGCTGGCCCGAGCCGTTCCGCAGCAAGGCGACCGCGGGACGCACCTGGAAGGCGGCGTCGCCGACGCTGTCGGCCGAGGACGCCGCCGGGCTCGCCTCCGACCGCCGTGGGACGCTCAACCGGCTGCTCTTCCCCGGACCGACGAAGGACTTCGCCGAGGCCCGCTCGAAGTGGGGCGACGTATCGGTGATCTCGACGCTCGACTACCTCTACGGTCTACGCGAGGGCGAGGAACACATCGTCGAGCTCTCCGAGGGCAAGACGGTCATCTTCGGGCTCACCGCCGTGTCCGAGCCCGACGAGCGCGGCATCCGCACCGTCATGGCGACGATCAACGGCCACCTGCGCCCGATCGGGGTGCGTGACCGCTCCGTCGCCGCCGAGGTCGCCGCCGCCGAGAAGGCCGACCCCGCCGTTCCCGGCCAGGTCGCCGCGCCGTTCCAGGGCGTCGTCACCATCTCGGTCGCGGCCGGTGAGTCGGTCAAGGCCGGCGACACCGTCGCCACCATCGAGGCCATGAAGATGGAGGCCGCCATCACCGCCCCCGTCGACGGCACCGTCTCCCGCCTCGCCTTCTCCGCCACCCAGGCCGTCGACGGCGGCGACCTGGTGCTCGTCCTCGACTGAGCCGAGACGTCAGCCGCGTCGGCCGAGATGGCACCTAAGTGCCATCTCGGCCGACGCGCGCGCCTTCTCGGCAGGTCAGACCGCTGCGTACGCCTCGACCCAGTCCTCCGCACGCAGGTCCCGCGGCAGCACCGGCGCCTGAGATCGCCGGCGCCGCCGGGCGATCTGGCGGGCAAGTGCATCGGGAACGCCGTTGCGGCGCAGGATCTCGGCGACCCCGCGGCCTCGGCTGCTGAAGACCGTGGCCACCCACGACTGGAAGTCGCGGAGCTCCGACTCGGGCAGCAGCGGCTCACGACGACGGTCGATGAGCAGCAGCCCGCCGTCGACGTTCGGCCGCGGCCGGAAGGCGGTCGACGGGACGCGGCGGTCAAGGGTGAAGGTGAACCACGGCCACCACTGCGCGGTCAGCTGGGTCGTGCCGCCGACGCCCGCGCGCTTGCGGGCGACCTCCCACTGGGTGAGAAGCACGGCATGGCGCCACGTCGTCGAGGCGAGCAGGTGGCGCAGGATCGGCGTGGTCAGGTGGAACGGGACGTTGGAGACGACGACCGCGTCCTGCGGTGGCGCGTGACGCAGGATGTCGCCCTCGGCGATGCACACGTGAGGGCCGGTCCGTCGGCGCAGCTCGGCGGCTCGGCGGGAGTCGATCTCGACCCCCTCCAGCGGACGGTCCAGCTCGGCCAGCGCCAGGGTGACGGCACCGTTGCCGGTGCCCCACTCCACCAGCGGACCCTGCCGCTGCGAGACGAGATGGACGATGCGGTCGAGTACCGACCTGTCGGTGAGAAAGTTCTGGCCGAGCTCGTGCCGGCCAGGGCGTACGTCGGGCATGGATGCTCCTCGAGACAGAAGGAGCCGGGCGGCATGCGGGTAGCACTCGGAGCCGCCCGGCAGGGTTGCCAGGTGGCGGCGCGAATGCGACGAGTGCTTCGGTGGGATCCGCGCCGTCAGCGGCGGCGGATCCGAACGATCATCGTCATGCAGCAGTTACCCATGGCGCTCACGCTAGCGAAGCCGTGGCGCTGCTCGCACACCGTTTTCGAGTGCCATCTCGGCCGACGCAAGTGACGTCTCGGCCGACGTACGCGACTACTCGACGTGGTGGAGGCGGCGGGCGACCTCGGCGGTGGAGCCGGAGATCGAGGGGTAGACGGTGAAGGTGTTGGCGATCTGGTCGACGGTGAGGCCGGTGGAGACGGCGAGCGCGATCGGGTGGATGAGCTCCGACGCGCGCGGGCCGACCACGACGCCGCCGATGACGACGCCGGTGCCGGGGCGGGAGATGAGCTTGACGAAGCCGTCGGCGATGCCTTGCATCTTGGCCCGCGGGTTGCCCTTGAGGTCGAGGCGCAGGGTGTCGGCGACGACCTCACCCGAGTCGACCTGCGCCTGCGAGTAGCCGACCGTGGCGATCTCCGGCGAGGTGAAGACGTTGGCCGCGACCTCCTTGAGGTCCATCGGGATGACCGCGTCGCCGAGGAAGTGGCGCATCGCGATCCGCCCGGCCATGGCGGCCGTCGAGGCGAGCATGAAGCCGCCGGTGCAGTCGCCGGCTGCGTACACGCCGTAGGCGGAGGTACGCGACACCTTGTCGGTGCGGATGAACCCGCCCTCGTCGAGCTCGATGCCGGCCTCCTCGAGGCCGAGGCCTTCGGTGTTGGGGATCGAGCCGAGCGCGAGGACGCAGTGGCTGCCGGTGACCTCGCGGCCGTCGGTCAGCTTGACGGTGACGACGTCGCCGGAGCGGGTCACCGACTCCATCCGCGACTTGCTGAGGATGTTCATCCCCTGCCGCTCGAGTACGTCTTGGAGGACCGTCGCCGCATCGGCGTCCTCGCCGGGGAGAACACGGTCGCGCGAGGAGACCAGGGTGACCTGGGAGCCGAGGTTGAGGTAGGCGTTGGCGAACTCCACACCCGTGACACCCGAGCCCACGACGATCATGTGCGAGGGCAGGTCGTCGAGGTCGTAGACCTGCTCCCAGGTCAGGATCCGCTCGCCGTCGGGCTGGGCGGTGGGCAGCACCCGCGGCCGGGCGCCGGTGGCGATCAGGACCGCGTCGTTCTCGATCGCCTCCTCGGTGCCGTCCTGGGCCCGGGTCGCGATCACCTGACGCTTGTCGGCGTCGATGCGCCCGGTGCCCTTGACGATGCGGATCCCGCGGCGGGTCAGCCGGCTCTCGATGTCGCTCGACTGCGCGAGCGCGAGCGACTTGACGCGCTTGTTGACCAGCTCGAGGTCGGCGTAGAGCTCGGTGGCGGGGTCGCCGTGGTGGTCACGGAAGTTGATGCCCAGGTCGCGGGCGAGCGTCATGTCCGACATCAGCTCGGAGGTGGCGATCAGGGTCTTGCTCGGCACGCAGTCGGTGAGCACCGCGCTGCCGCCGAGGCCGTCACGATCGACGACCGTGACCTCCGCCCCGAGCTGCTGCGCGACCAGCGCCGCCTCGTATCCGCCTGGACCCCCACCAATGATCGTCACCCGCGCCATGGGCCGCATTCTTCCACGCGCCCCGGAGCGGCAGACTCAGCCCATCGTCTTCTGACCGTCGATGGTCTCCCGGATGATGTCGGCGTGGCCGGCGTGCTGGGCGGTCTCGGCCAGGATGTGGGCGAGGGCGCGGCGGTTGGACCAACGCGCGCCGGCCTCGAACCACGGGGCCTCGGGAAGGGCGTGGTCCGCGTCGAGGTCGACGGTCCGGATCAGCTCGTCGGTGGCGGCGGCGACGTCCTCGTACGCCTTGAGCACGCCCTCCAGCGTCTCGTGCTCGGCGAGCACGAAGTCGGCGGCGAACTCGGCGTACTTCTCCGGGGTGAGCTCCTGCGCCACGGCGCCACGGACGATGAAGTCGGCCCAGCCCCGCTCGCCGGCCGTCACGTGCTTGACCAGACCGCCGAGGCTGAGCACGGAGGCGGTCGGGGTGAGCCTGGCCTGCTCGTCGGTCAGGTTGCGGACGGCGTAGCGCAGGAAGCCGCGGTGCTTGGCCAGGGTCTCGAGCAGGTCGGTGCGCTCACGGGACAGGGTGGCGGTGGCGCTGGTCTTCATGGCGCTGGCGGCGGTTGCGGTCATGACATGGACTCCTTGGTGGTGTTTCCCTCTGACACCGACAACGCTATGAGCCGTTCAGGTCAGTTTCTGTCCGCATTGGACCGAGGGCTGGAAAAGACTCGCCGGCGATTACCCTGCTGGGATGACCAGCCCTGCCAACCCGACCCGGAGCGACGCGGTCCGCAACCGTGACCTCCTGGTCACCGCCGCCCGCGAGGTGCTCGCCGAGCAGGGTCTGGACGCGCCGATGTCGGCGGTCGCCAAGCGCGCCGGCGTCGGCCAGGGCACCCTCTACCGGCACTTCCCCGACCGACTCACCCTGGCCACCGCGGTGCTGGAGGAGAACGTACGCGACATCGAGCAGGTCGCCGCCCGCCCCGATGCGACCCTGGCCGATGTGCTCGGCGTCGTCACCTGGCAGATGATCCACTCGACCGCGTTCGTCGGCATCATCCGGCTCAGCGACGAGGAGAGCTCCCGCTTCCTGGCCGATCGGGTACGCACCGCCATCGACGGGCTCCCCAGGGAGACCTACGACACCGACGACCTCATGCTCGCCGTCGCGATGGTCTCCGGCGGGGTGCACGGGCCGACCCCGGAGACGCGCGAGACCGCCGCCCGCCGGGCGTGGGGCATGCTCGGGATCGAGATCGGCCCGGTCACGCCGGGCGTCTGAGCTCCCGGGCTCTAGGCTGCCGACCAGCCGCCGTCGGAGGCGACCACGGCTCCGTTGATGTTCACCGAGTCGCGCGAGAGCAGGAACGTGATCGACGCGGCGAGCTCGTCGGCGGTGGCGATCCCCGGGATCGCGACGCGCATCCCGGCCGTCCGGGACGAGCCGTAGGGCGCGCCCTCGGGTACGTGGATCCCGGTCGCGACCGCACCGGGAGCGAGCGCGTTGATGCGTACGCCGGTCCCCGCGTACTGGAACGCCGCCGACTTCGTCAGCCCGACGAGGGCGTGCTTCGAGGTCGTGTACGCAGCACCGGCGGCCGAGCCGCGGAGCCCGGCCTCGGAGACGACGTTGACGATCCTGCCCTCACCCGCGGCGAGCATCCCGGGCAGCACCGCGCGCATCAGCCGCATCGGCCCGTCGACGTTGACCGACATGCAGCGGGCCCAGATCGTGTCGTCGATCTCGTGCGGGGCGGCGTCGTCGTCCATCACACCGGCGACGTTGGCCAGTGCGTCGATGCGCTCGCCGGCGGCGGCCACGACGGCGGCTGCGGTCTCCGGCGCGGTGATGTCCGCGGCCAGCGCGAGGAACCTCTCGCCCAGCTCGCTCGCGGTCGTGGACAGCTTCTCGGCCGAGACGTCGATGCCGACCACCCGTCCGCCCTCGCCGACGATGCGGGCCGCGACCGCCTTCCCGATCCCGCCCGCGGCCCCGGTCACCACCACGGTCTGGCCGGCGAACCGGCCGCCGGTGAGCACCTCGGTCCAGGGCTGGGGCGAGCCGATCTCGATGCCCAGGTCGGCCGCGGGCTCGGCGGGCGCGCTCGCCGGAGCGGCGTCGACGGTCGGCACGCCGTCGGGGATCACGCCGGTCTCGGCGACACCGACCAGCAGCCCGACGACCTCGGCCGGGAACCTGCCGCCGGACATCTCGACGAGCTTGTCCAGCGGCAGCCCGAGCGCGGGCGCGAGCGCCTCCTCGGTGCCGCCGCCGGCCGCGATGATGCCGCGCAGGACTTTCCCGGCCACCGGATGGGCGAGGAAGCTGCGTACGGGCGAGGAGGCGGTGAGGGTCGACATGGCGGCGGCCTTTCGTCGGAGGCGATCCGGACACGCTTGTCCGTTTCGGCTATCGTAACCGCGAATGCCGCTCGGGGCACTTCGCGACCCTCGTCGGCGCACCGGGCAGACCCCACCCCACGAGAGGAGCCGCGCCATGACCCTGCCGCGCTGCGAGAACCCGGTCACACCCGAGCGCGCTGCCCAGATCAAGGCAACGCAGATCAGGGAGCGCTACACCGCCGAGCGAGAGCGCCGCGTACGTCCCGACGGGGCCGCACAGTATCGGCCCACCGAGGCCGAGTTCGGCTACTTCGCCGAGGACCCCTACACCGAGCGTGCGGACCGCGAGCCGGTCCGCGACGTCGTCGACGTGGCGGTCGTCGGCGGTGGCTTCGGCGGCATCCTCGCCGGCGCGCGGCTGCGCCAGCAGGGCATCGGGTCGGTGCGCATCGTCGAGAAGGGCGGCGACTTCGGCGGCACCTGGTACTGGAACCGCTACCCCGGCATCCACTGCGACATCGACGCGGCCGTCTACCTGCCGCTGCTCGAGGAGACCGGCTACATCCCGCGCTGGAAGTACGCCCCGGGCGAGGAGATCCGGCAGCACGCCGTACGCATCGCCGAGAAGTTCGACCTCTACGAGAACGCGCTCTTCTCGACCGCCGTGACCTCGCTGACCTGGGACGACGCCGACCAGCGCTGGCTGGTGACCACCGACCGCGGCGACGAGTTCCGGGCGACGTACGTCATCACCGCGACCGGCACCCTGACCGAGCCGAAGCTGCCCGGCATCCCCGGGATCGAGTCGTTCGCGGGGCACACCTTCCACACCTCGCGCTGGGACTACGGCTACACCGGCGGCACCGCCGAGGGCGGCATGACCGGCCTGGCCGGCCGGAAGGTCGGCATCGTCGGCACCGGCGCGACCGGCATCCAGGCGGTGCCGATGCTCGCCGAGGACGCCGAGCACCTCTACGTCTTCCAGCGCACCCCCTCCACCGTCGGCGTACGCGGCCAGCGCCCGCTCACCGCCGCCGACCTCGGCGCGGACCGCCCCGGCTGGGCCACCGAGCGCCGCGAGAACTTCCTGCGGCTCGTCTCCGGCGAGGCCGTCCCGGGCGTCGACGAGGACCTCGTGGACGACGCCTGGACCGAGTCGGCGGCGCTGCTCGAGAAGCTGCTGCCGAGTTTCCGCCGCGACGGGGCCGGCCAGGGCAACGAGGAGTTCGAGGCCGCGTACGAGGCCCTCGACCACGCCACCATGGAGCGGATCCGCGCCCGGGTCACCGAGATCGTCGAGGACCCGGCGACCGCGTCGGCGCTTCAGCCCTGGTATCGCTACGCCTGCAAGCGGCCGACGTTCTCCGACAGGTATCTGCCCGCGTTCAACCGCGACAACGTCACCCTCGTCGACACCGCCGACTCCCACGGCATCGAGCGGATGACCGAGCGTGGTGTGGTCGTGGACGGCGTCGAGTACGAGGTCGACGCGCTGGTCTTCGCGACCGGGTTCTCCGTCGGTGTCTCGGGGATCACCTCGGGGAGGCTGCCGGTGACGGGTCGCGACGGCCTACAGCTCCTCCATGCCTGGGCGCAGGAGGGCCCGCGGTCGCTGCACGGCTTCGCGTCCAGCGGGTTCCCCAACCTGCTCAAGATGGGCTCGCTCCACAACGCCAGCAGCGTGAACTTCAGCCACATCCTCGACGAGCAGGCCGTCCACGCCGCCGCGCTGGTGGTCGCCGCCGAGACCCGCGGCGCTCTCGTCGAGCCGTCCCGCGAGGCCGAGGACGCCTGGGCGCGCCGGATCGCCGAAGGTGCGCCTCGGCATGCCTGGTTCCACGCCGAGTGCACGCCGGGCTACTACAACGCCGAGGGCGCCGGCCGGCCCGACGTCCCCACCGGCTACCCAGGCTCCGCCGTCGCCTTCCACGAGGAGCTCCGCGCCTGGCGCGAGACCTCCATCGACGAAGCGCTCACCGTGCCCCGGACGTGAAGAGGCCCGGGGATGCGATACGTACGCGTCCCCGGGCCTCTCTCAGCCGGTCAGACAGCAGGTCAGAGGTTGATCATGTGTAATCGGCCTGCCGCTGACCTGCGCTTACGGCACGTAAACGGCCCCCACCTGCGGAAACGTCTTCCAACGTCTTCCGATGGTGAGGGGCTGTTTTCTGTTGTCTTGCTACATCAGCGCTACATCACAGAGCATGGACCACCAGACGAACCAGCGTGGAAGGACTGAGCCAAGTGACCGAAGAGCACCGAGAGATGATGGACAGACTGATGTCCCCGGCCAAGGGGATCGAGGCCATCCTCGGGGAGGGCTTTACCAAGGCAGCCGTAAAGGTCCTGCGCGAGGTCGTCGCCGACGCACCGGCTGGCCTCGATGACGCAGGCTGGCGTTCGTACCTGTCTGAGCGAGCCGCTGAGATCGAGGCTGCAGGTTCCTACTCGATCAACACTCCTGAGGAGGAAGAGGCTGCGGAGACGCAGCGGAAGATCTGGGAAGAATCGGAGTGACCAACCCGGCCGACGACCCGACCTGTCCACCTGAGCACCGGCCGTACGTGTCGGGGCAGCCGACCGAGACCCGACCGAGACCCCCGTTGACCCTGACCCGGAGACGTGCTCCGGACAGGCGTCGGAGTCTTCCGGGTCGTACTCAAGCGGAACGACCGCGCCCGTAGCAACGCGCAGGCGGCGACCGCGTCACGTCACCACCCCTCGCCCGGCTCGCTCGCGGCGGGACGGTGCAGGACCAACATCGGGGCCACGTGCCCGCTTGCCTCGCCGTCCTCCACCCATACCGGGTGATCGCTGATAATGCCGACCAGCGTCCAGCCGTCGCCCTCTGACCGGTTGAGATAAGCCTCTATCGCTTGAGCGTTCACTCCGCTCTGGTCGTCTTCATACAGGTCGTTAAGGTATTGGACGTTGTAGGGCATGCGTCGCTCCGGATCCGGTCGGGAATGTCTCCCAGCACGCTGCCGCGCGCTCGATCACCGGGCAGACAGACGCCGGACGTCTTTACCTCATCTTGCGTAGCCCCTGCCCGGCGTCCGGCTCACCAGATGCCGACGATGGCACCGACCGTCCGCCGCTGCGGCTTGCCGTCCATCAGGGTTTGCAGGAAGTCACGCGTAGCACCCGGCGGCAGGTCGGCGGGCGTCAGGGATGCGTCCTCGGAGCGCTCCAGACGCCAGGCGAGATCGTTTCCGGCGTTCAGCGCCGCAAGGCGCCTGAGGCGGGCTCTACGCTCGACCTCGCGACGCCGCGCTTCGGCCAGCGGCCGAATCCGCAGCGGGGTAGGTGTCGTCATCACGGGCTCTTTCCTCGGGCTCTAGTTGCGGGGCTAGGCGTGGGCGTGGTGGCCGGTCGTGGTCAGGTCGACCTGTCGTTTCCCGCCGGGCATCACGGCGTCCAGCAGCTTCTCGGGCATGTCTTCGGGGAAGGTCACGTCGTTGGGGATGGCGGGCCAGACCTGGCCGGGCTTGAGCATCAGCCCAAGTGCCAGCCAGCACCCGCGCGCGGCGGGGCCCTCGGGCAGGTAGGAAGCGCCGGAGAGATCGGCCTTGGCCATGGCGGCGGGCGTCTCGCCCTTGCGCTGGGCCCAGGTCTCGACCCGCCGAGCCTGCCGCCAGTCGCCTAGGGCAGCTTCACCGGCTCGGCGGTGGTTCCATGCCTCGGCGGGATCGTGGCGGGCGGACCATCCCTGCTCAGCCTCGGCTGCCCACGTGGCCACCGCTGCGGCGGCAGCCTTGGCGGCAGCGGCGGCGATGGCCTCGCGGTCGAGGGCCGCCTCGGCTCGGCGCTCCACGATGGGCAGAGCTCGCACGGCTGCGGCGGCATCGGCCCAGCGGGCGTCATCTCCGGCGAGCAATGCCGCCGTGCGCCAGCCATCGGCGGGGATGCGTTCCTCGGCGGCGTCGGCAGCATCGGCGTTGGCTGCTGCCGCCCACCCCTTACCAGCGGCTCGGCCGGTCCCGAGATAGGCGCTGCCCTCACCGGGCCGGTTGTCGCGCAGCTCGCGTACGGCCGTCTGAGCCCGGCCATAGGCGCGCTCGACCTGGCGCAACGGCTCGGCGGCCTCGGTTCCGGCCACTTCCGCTAGCGTCTCGGCGTCCATCGCGCCATTGGAGCGAAACGGGACATTGGGGATGGCGAGCATGGTCATTTCTCAGGTCCTCCACGGGAGATAGTGCGGCTCGGCCAGCGGCTCGGTATTGGCTTCGGTATTAGAGATGGAATCAGGGTCAATCGTCGCGCTAGTGACATCAGAATCAGCCCCTGAGCGGCTTTCAGGCCCGCCGTGGGCCGATGGGCCGCTTTCGGAATTGGTGCCCTCAGATCGCATTTCCGTCTCGAATTCCCGTCCAGTCTCTCGGATTAGCTCGGCGGCATCCTCAACGCTTTGCTCAGTGACATAGAGGCGGTGGCCCTTGCGCCGTGCCTTCAAGCGACCGTCGATTGCCCAGAGGCGAATCGTCGTGCGGGCGCGTGATAAACGCTCGGCCGCTTCGTCGAGGCTCAACAGGCCATGCGGGGATGGCCCTTGATTGCGTTTCGGGATCGGAATTCGATCGTATTTGGCTTCCGGCCTAACCATTTCTCGATTATCGCCCACTATTAACTGATAGTCATTCGATAATCGGAGGTATTTTCTATGCCGCTGATCGGCACTGGCGGAATCCCCCGCAAGATAGGGAGAGATGACCCGGGCACATCCGGCATCGAGGGGCCGGACGGATGCATACCTAGGGTATGTAATTGGAGCAGGCGTGGCACTGCCCCAGAGGGGGGCGGCCCCAAGAAGACCGACCCCTGATCAGCGGAAACGCAGGAGCGATGCCCCGGCGGGAGTCGCACGGCAGCGGCCCATAGCCCGCCGGGGAGCAGCCGAGTCCGGCCCAACCTACCTAGTCTGAGGGACAGCTTCTCGCGTTCGTCGGTCTCTCGGCTTCCCAGGGACCTACGGTCCCGCCCCATGACCAATGAGCACATGAGCGATCCGAAGCCCGACACAGGGCTCATCTGGGCATTGCTGTGGTTCGGCGCCATCGGCAGCGGCATGGGGTATGCCCTGATCTTTGCCGACAGCGTCCCAGTCAGGATCTTCGGGTTCGTCCTCGTCGCGATCTGCGGCGTCATGATGTCGATTGGGATCCTCGGCGCGGGTGTCTCCGTCGGCATCAGGGCGGCAAGGGGCAAGGCGGCTCCCACCGTGGCGGCTCCCGCCCACGTCGACCACCGCTGATTGATCGGCCGTGGAGTGGATGACCGATGGGACATGGGGTTTCGCAGGGGTCGTGATCGGCATCCTGCTCACGACGGCATTCGGGTTCGTCAAGTCGGCGATGGAACGGCGTTGGGCGCGGCACGACCAGACCGCCGAACTCCTTTTCGAGCACAAGCGGGCCGCGCACCTGGCCATACTGGTGGCTGTTAACGGAATCCCGGAGGAAGACCCGACACCCGATGATCTACGCAAGGCGATCAAGGAGATTCAAGTCGCTACGTCAATCCTGCTTCTACATTCGGGACGCGCTGCTGCCGTGGACTCTCTTGTCGTGGAGCGAAGCCTTGAGCGTTGGGAAAAGGCGCTTTCGGACGAGTCGACTAATAGCGACGAAGTCGATCTTTTGTATGACAAATTCGGCGACAACTTCGCGCGCTATGCCCTGTCTGCTCGGCGCGACCTGGGCGTAAGACCGTCGCAACGCTCGAAATCCGACATGTCGGAGTTGGACGACTGACTTCCCTTAACGCGTCCGGGCGCGGCGCAGACGCAACGCATCGACGGGACTCAGGAATCGCCTCCATGGCGCTTCCGCCTGCGGTTCGTGGGCGAAGGGCTTGGGGTCCGGTCGATTCCGCGCCACACGCCGACCCGTTCGCCGCGCACTTCGGCGTAGTCCCGACACAGCCCGAGCACCGGGCAGCCCTCACAGCGTCGGGCGGCAGCGTTGCGCTCGGGCTTGCTGGCAGACGTCCATAGGTCGGCGTACGCCCGGCGACAGGGAACCGACTCGCCACGGCCCGACGCCTGAGCGATGGCCACCTCCAACGTGCGACGCGTGGGAGTCATCGCGTCCGCCCTCCCATCCGTCGAGCCCGCCGGTCGTCACGCTCGGTCTGGCGGCGGGCTCGGCAGGCAGGGCAAAGCGGGACGATGGGCTCGGGCCGATAAGGCCAGCCACTACGGCCGCAGTCGAGGCAGGCCAGGAAGTAGCGCCGTAGCCTCATCGGCCGGGGCGCTTCCGGGCTCGAATTGGTGGGCACTGTCATCGGTTAATGTCCGTCCATTCGAGTGTTTCCACGGCTTGGATCGAAAGGGGTGTCCCCGTGTCCCGGGACACCCTTAGCTCTGAAATCTCATGTCTCGGATCAATGCGTTTATGCAGTTCACACACCAAAATGCCTTTCACGATAAGGGCGCGGAGTCGTGGCTAGGGGTGTCCCGGGACACGGGACACCCTTTTTCGCGGCATCACCTGCGGACGCTTTCTGCGAGCCGAATACGTCGCCCGCGCCGCCCCGATTCTGGATCGCTGATCTCGACCTGTCCGGTCTCCGATAGAGCCTCAAGGGCGGATTCAAAATGGGGGCGAGTCTCGTGTTTGAGGGCCCGTCGCACATCGCTCGCGGCCGCCCATTCATCGGTCGATCTCAGCTTCCGGACGATGGCCCGTCCAGCGCGCTGGTGTCCGTCTTCTGCGACCACTTTTCCCCGCTCGATCTCGCGCAAGCCCTCGGCTTTGGCCCGGGCCACGGTCGCCCGCCGCTGGTCGGCCTGTAGTGCGGCTACGACGCCCGCCCTGGTGCGGTCGCTGATCTCCATAAGCCGCCCGGCTAGATGCCAGTCATCCGGCCTCACTCCGGCGTGACCGTCCAGGATGGCCAGGGCGGCGGCCACCTTCTCCCGGCACAGCAGCGCGTGACCGTCCAAAGCGTCGCCGTGGCCACGCTGCCGGGCTTTGTGGGCGCTGCGGATCACGTCTTCGGCCTCGGCGCAGACCTCAAGGGTTCGCAGCCGATCAACGAGCGCGGGCCACACGGGCGCTTCCCAGGTCAGCGCGGCAGGCTCGGGCGGCGTCTCATCGGGGATGTTCCGATCCGTCGTGGGCAGCCACAGGAACCGCTGAGGCGTCCCACCGCTGGCATCATCGAGCAGTGTCCCGGCACGGGAGGGCTGGACGCCGACGACGGCACACAGCCGGTATTCGTGGCGATCCACGGGCAGCCGCTTAGCCGGATCGGCGTAGGCGAATCCGAGTGGCTCGCCCATCCACGCCTTGCGGAGCTCCGGCATCAAGGTGGAGCCCTGCCGACCCTTAAGCCCGTTCAACGTGTCGACCTCGGGCGCGTTCAGCAGCGCTGCCCGCGTGTGCTGGTGAACGTCGCCCTTCCTGTCCCTGCGGACGAACAGATGGGCGATTCCCTCGCCCGACCCCGGGCCCGTCTCCCGGAAGTCCTGCCCGGCGCCAGACTCGATAGCTGGCGCGAGATTGACCGCAGCTCCGGCGGCGCGGTCGGCGGCTCCCTTCCCGCCGCCGGAGGGGGCCACCAGCGCCAGAAACAGATTCAGGCTCACCTCCCCGCCGATGATGGGCGGCAGGACGACATTCGCCGGAGTGGCAGCTACCACGCGCGCCAGCACGACGCCCAGCACGGCCAGCGGCGCGGCTTCCCTAGCCCGGGCCCAATCGTGCACCCGACGCAGTGACTTGCGGGCGTCCCAGAAGTCGGCATCATCGTGGCCCGAGTCGGGGCCCACCCCGCTCAGCGCAGGGCACGCATGGGCCGGCTCGGGGCTCAGCTCGGCGGCGCTGACCTCTGCCACCACCGGACGCAACGCCTCGGGCTCAGGCCGGGCCTTACCTCCCACGGTCGCCCACGCCGAGTCCCATTTCCGGTAGACGTCACGCTCCCTCCAGACCTCATCGGTCGGGGCCCTGGCGGCTAGATCCCGCTGGGCATCGCCCAGGGTGTAGCCGGACCACGGCGCGTTGGCCAGCTCGATCAGATTGCAGGCGACCTCGAATGTGGTCGAGTCCCAGCGGGCGCCCTCATGCCAGGGCCGGGCCAAAGCGTCGAGCTTGGCCAGCTCGCCCGCGACTGCGCAAGCGGCGTAGACCGTCAGGTCCCGGTCCGGCTCGGTGCGTGTGGTCAACTCGGGCGGCTGGTCGGCCTGCTGCTCAAGCTCGCGCGTGTATGGGTGCTTTTCGACCTGAGCATTGATCCATTCCACCCAACCCTCAGCGGGCGGCTTTCCCGGCTCAAGTCGATCAATCCGCTCGGGCCCAAGCTCGCGTTTGAGCCGGTCCAGCCAGTTGGGCACGTCACCGGGCAAGGCGTCCGTCTCCGGCCACGTCGGGGCAGCCGCCGCCCGCGTGTAGCGCCCCGCATCCGTACGCGAGGGCGGCGCGATGACGTAGCCACCGCGCCCCCGGTAGTCGAGCCCCCTTCCGCCAATGCCTGCCGCGTTGCTAGCGCCAGAGGCCGGGACGTAGAGATGCATCCCGCCCTCGCGCGGGGTCGAGACGGTCCAGTAAAGGGCGGCGTCGATCTCTTCGGCTAAAGCCAGCCCTTTCAGCGTCCTCTGAGCATCGAAACCGTCCAGGTCGATCACGTCGAAACGTCCGCCCGTAGGTAGCCCGATATTCGCCTCAGGCGTGTGCATCCACCACGCCCGGATTTGGTCGGCGTCGGTCGTGGCGTCGCGCCAGCCGTGGCGCGTCAGCGGCCGTTTCCCGCCCACCTCGCAGGGGAAGACGGGCAACCCCTGCCCGGCGTACCAGAGCGCCGCCGAGACCAGCTCCGCGCCGGTCACCAGGCCGGTCCCGGAACCGGTCCCGGGGCTAGTCTCCGGGCCGATCGTCTCGGCACTCATCCCAACCACCGCCGGACGGCCTTAACCAGCCGCTCATCGCTGGCCGGGCAGCGCTCACCGTGGGTCACGCTCGCCACCACGGGCGCCCCCGGCGCGTCTGAGAGGGTCGCCAGCGCCCCGCATGGGCAACGGCCCTCCAATACGGCTACGCGGCGTCTGGTGATGCCCTCACGCACCGCATAGGGCGCATCTTCGGGGGCGATGGGTAGAACGGCGATTGCCCGCCGTCCGTCGATCTCGGTAATAGACGCGTCACAGCGAATCCGTGGCGCGTTGAAATCAGTTACTCTTGCCATTGGAACAGCAGCTCCTTACGGGGCATGCATTGATAAAGGTCGGCATCGGATTGGTTCTCCTTTCAGTGAGCGCCGCGCCCTAGGAATTGGTCACCGGGGCGTGGCGCTCTCGCGTTATCAGGCAGCGCCGTCATCTACGCGATTAGCCGAAAGCCACGCCTCAACGTCTGACAGGCGGTATCGGATATCCCGACCAACCCTGATCCGTCGCGGCGCACTCCCTCGGTGATTCATCGCGTAGATCGACTGAATCGGCTTACCGAGATAGGCGGCAAGGTCTTGCGGGCTTAGAAGCTTCTCCGGCATTGTCATTCCCTTTCGTCAGCTGTTGTCCGCTTGTAACCCTAGACACGTCGTGGCATAGTTGTCCTTGCCATAGCACCGCAGATTCTTGGCAAGGAAGGGCGAGGAGAGATGACTAGTTGGCATTGGGAAGAGATGGAGTCGAGCGCGCTAGACGGGAGCGTGACGCTCGGCGGGCTCGTCTACCCCCGACGCGTGATCGGCGCCGCGCAGACAAGCGACCGTGGTGGACCTCAGGTCCGTGTCGTATTCGAGATGCGCGACGACGGGACACCCGTTGCGGTAGAGGCTCGGTTCACGAGCGACCCGGACGGGCGCGGACTGCGGACTGCCGATCTGGCGGCATTCCGGGTCGAGAACGCGGCCAAGCGAGCGTTTCAAGGGTTCGCCGTGCCGGTGTCGGGCGGGCCGTTGATGTCCCGCACGCCGGACGAACGGCGCCAGATCAGCCGCGACCTAGACCGGGCCGTGTCCAAGCGCCGACCACCGACAGACGCCCATCTACGCGAGATCGCAGAGGTCTATCGGACGGCACTAGACGAGGGACGGCGACCGACTCAAGCCGTCGCCGACACATTCGATCTCTCAGCACGTACGGCAGCGCGACGGGTCGAGCAAGCCCGCGCGGCCGGGATCCTGCCGAAGACCAGCAAGGGAAAGGCAAAGGGCTAGACCATGGCGAGCATCAGCAGAAGGACTGTCAGCGGGAAGCCGCGCTATGACGTGAACTACCGGGAACCGGACGGCCGGAAGCGCCGTAAGACGTTCCTCAAGCGCGTTGACGCGGACGCGTTCGCCCGGACTATCGAGACGGACAAGCTGCGCGGAACGTACCTGGATCTCGACGCAGGGCGGGAGTCATTCGGCGCCTACGCCGAGCGCTGGATCACGCACACCTCCCGCGACCCTCAGACGCTGGCGATCCGTGAGCGGATCTTGCGTCTTCACATCGCACCCGCCATCGGTGACGTAGAGCTGCGCAAGGTCACCGGCTCGACGCTGCGCGGTCTGATCTCGTCGCTAGAGGTCGCCGACAAGTACGCCGCCGACATCTTCGGTCTCGTCTCCTCCATCCTGACGGCGGCGGTCGATGACAAGCTGATCCCGACCAATCCGGCCAAAGATGCGTCCGTGCGCCGACAGAAGCCGCGTGCGCCCCGTCGCAAGATCCAGCCGTGGCCGGATGAGTGGATCGACGCGATGCATACCGCCATCCACGACCGATACAAGGTCACGATCACGCTCGCTGCCGGGCTCGGCTTGCGGCAGGGCGAGGTCTTCGGGCTCGCCATCGAAGATGTAGACATGCTGCGCGGTGTGGTGCGCGTCAAGCGTCAGGTCAAGATGGTCGGTAAGACGCTCGTATTCGCCCCACCGAAAGCCCGGAAGGACGGCGACGCGCCCCGGGAGATCCCGCTGCCTGCTGACGTACGCGCAGAGCTGGCAGCGCATCTGAGCACCTACCCAGCGCAAGCCGTCACGCTGCCGTGGCGTGAGCCGGACGGCAAGCCGACCACGGTTCACCTGATCACCACGACACGCAACGATCAGGCGATCCGCCGTACGTCGTACAACGAAACCGTCTGGTCAACGGCTCGCAAGCACGCCGGACTCACCATCGGCGGCGAGATCGAAACCGGGATGCACGGGCTACGCCATTGGTACGCCTCAAGTCTGCTGGCAGGCGGCGCATCGGCGGTAGAGGTGTCGGCCTACCTCGGGCACTCTGACGTGGCGTTCACCTTGCGGACGTACGGACACCTGATGCCGTCCAGCGAATCGCGCGCCCGCGAAGCCATCGAAGCCGCATTCGAGCGTTCCCGGACGGCGGGAAATGCAGCAGCCCCCGATGGCTCGCTACATCAGCGCTACATCGGGGGCGTCTGAAGACCTGTTTTTGCAGGTCAGAGGCTTACAGGGATCACAGGTTGATCATGTGACCCGCGATGCCCTCGATGGCTTCCTTCATCGCCTCCGACAGCGTCGGGTGGGCGAAGACGTTGCGGGCGACCTCGTCGGCGGTCAGGTCCCACTGCTGGGCGAGGGTCAGCGCGGGCAGCAGCTCGGTGACCTCGGGGCCGATCATGTGGGCGCCGAGGATCTCGTTGTGCTCGGCGTCGGCGACGATCTTCACGAAGCCGACGCCCTCGGCCATGCCACGGGCCTTGCCGTTGGCGGAGAACGGGAAGGACGAGGTCTTGACGTCGTAGCCCTTCTCCTTGGCCTGCGCCTCGGAGTAGCCGAACGAGGCGATCTGCGGCTGGCAGAACGTCGCGCGCGGGATCATGTCGAAGTTGATCTCCATGGTCTCGGCGTCGGCGATGGTCTCGGCGGCGACGACACCCATCGCCTCAGCGGTGTGGGCGAGCATCAGCTTGCCGGTGCAGTCACCGATGGCGTAGATGCCCTCGACGTTGGTGCGGCCACGGGCGTCGACCGCGATCGCGCCCCGGTCGGTGAGCTCGACGCCGGCGTTCTCGAGGCCGAAGCCCTCGACCCGCGGCGCGAACCCGAAGGCGGCCAAGAACTTGTCGGCCTCGAGGACCTGCTCCTCGCCGCCGGCAGCCGGAGCCACCCTGACCTTTACGCCGGAGCCGGTGTCCTCGGCGCCCTTGACGGCGGTCGAGAGCAGCACGTTGACGCCCAGCTTCTTGTACTGGCGCAGCAGCTCCTTGGACACGTCGGCGTCCTCGGTCGGCACCATCCGGTCGAGGAACTCCACGATCGTGACGTCCACGCCGAAGTTCTTCAGCACGTAGGCGAACTCGACGCCGATCGCGCCCGAGCCGCCGATGATGATCGAGCTCGGCAGCTGCTCGGTGAGGATCTGCTCCTCGTACGTCACGATGTTCTGCCCGTTGGGCACGACACCCGGGACCGAGCGGACGGTCGCGCCGGTGCCGATGATCAGGTTGTCGAAGGTGTAGTCGGTCGAGGCGCCGTCCTTGCCCTTGACGGCGATCGACTTCGGCCCGGTCAGGGTGCCCCAGCCGTCGATCTCGGTGATCTTGTTCTTCTTCATCAGGTAGTGCACGCCCTTGGCGCTCGCGTCCGCGACGCCGCGGCTGCGCTTCCAGGTCGCACCGAAGTCCATGGTCGCGTCACCCGAGATCCCGAAGGTCTTCTTCTCGTGGGTGATGATGTGCGCGATCTCTGCGTTGCGCAGCAACGCCTTGGACGGGATGCACCCGACGTTGAGGCAGACACCGCCCCAGTACTTGTCTTCGACGACGGCGACGGACTTGCCGAGCTGAGCGGCACGGATGGCGGCGACGTAGCCACCGGGGCCAGCGCCGAGGACGAGAACATCAAAGTGGGTCACGTACCCAAGGGTAGACCGCCAATAACAGATAGATCCCAAGCGGGTGAGGACTGGGCGGTAACCTCGTGACCCGTGACTCTCTATGCGGCCTATGGCGTCAATCTCGACCCGGCGCGGATGAGTGAGCGGTGCCCGCATTCGCCGTTGCGTACGACCGGGTGGCTGGGCGGTTGGCGACTCACCTTCGGGGGCGAGGACAACGTGCTCGGCGACGGACCGACGGCCACGATCGTCCAGGACCCGTTCGAGCAGGTCTTCGTCGCGGTCTACGACGTCGTGGACCAGGACATGGAAGCCCTGGAGAAGTGGGAGCTGGCCGACATCGGCCTCTACTTCAAGACCAAGGTGCGGATCTCCGCGCTCGCCGAGGACCTGCTCTGCGAGACCTATGTCCTGGACACGTACGAAGGTGGCATCCCGGACGCCCGCCACCTGGGCGCGCTGGCCGATGCCGCCGAGGCGGCCGGGGCACCGGCCGACTACGTGCACGCGCTGCGTACGCGGCCGTGCCGGTCCAACGACTGAGCCGGTCCGGGCAGGTCTAAACTCAGCGAGTGACCACGCCTTACGAACTCGCCAAGGAAGCCGCCTCCGCGCTCGCGGAGAAGACCGGCATCGAGAAGCACGACATCGCGCTGGTGCTGGGCTCGGGCTGGCTGCCCGCCGCCGACGCGCTCGGCGAGGACTACACCGAGATCGCCACCACCGACCTGCCGGGCTTCAGCGCCGCCGCGGTCCAGGGCCACAGCGGCAAGATCCGCTCGATCCGCTCGGCGAGCGGTCGCAACCTGCTGGTCTTCCTCAGCCGCACCCACTACTACGAGGGCAAGGGCGTCGGCGCGGTCGTGCACCCCGTACGCACCGCCGCGGCCGCAGGCTGCTCGACGATGGTGCTCACCAACGGCTGCGGCGGACTCAACCCGTCCTGGTCTCCCGGCACCCCGGTGCTGATCAAGGACCACATCAACCTCACCGCCACCTCTCCGCTGGTCGGCGCCAACTTCGTCGATCTCACCGACCTCTACTCCTCGCGCCTGCGAGGGCTGGCGAAGCAGGTCGACTCCTCGCTCGACGAGGGTGTGTACGTCCAATTCCCCGGGCCCCACTACGAGACCCCGGCCGAGGTGAAGATGGCCGGCATCATCGGTGGTGACCTCGTCGGCATGTCGACCACCCTCGAGGCGATCGCGGCCCGCGAGGCGGGGATGGAGATCCTCGGGATCTCGCTGGTCACCAACCTCGCCGCCGGCATCTCCGACCAGCCGCTCGATCACGCCGAGGTCCTCGAGGCCGGCCGCAGCGCCGCGACTCGGATGGGCGCGCTTCTGGGCGATCTGTTGCCCAAGATCTGAGTGGTCCGCGGGGTTGGGCTGGGCCGCCGACCCTTTCTTCGAGGGTCTTCTCGACCTGCCCCGGAGTAAAGGACGGCCTGCGGCCGCCGGGTGTGGCCACGGCACACTCACCCACGGCAGGTGACCGCTCCACACCTACAGCAGACATGGGGTCTCCGCGTGAAAGAAAAGTTTCTTTCACCCCACCAACCCCACCCCGGTCGAGGCAGCATCTTGAGACGAACGAATTTTCGTTCGCCCAAGATCCCGACCCCCGTCCTTTACTCCGGGATCCGTTGAGAACACCCTCCCCGAAAGGGTCGGCGGCAAACCCCAACCACAAAACACAGAAGCCCTTCGGTCTTCCGGCACGAGATGACCTAGGGTCAGATCCATGGTCCCCACAGATCAATCTGCGCTCGTCGTCCAGGCCCGGGAATGGCTTGCCGATGACCCAGATGCACAGACCCGAGCAGAGCTCGAGAGCCTCCTGACCTCCACCGCCCCGGGGGCCGCGGCCGAGCTGGCCGACAGGTTCTCGGGCATGCTGCAGTTCGGCACCGCCGGGCTGCGGGGCGCGCTCGGGGCCGGGCCCAACCGGATGAACCGGGTGGTCGTGATCAAGGCCGCCGCGGGGCTGGCCCGCTACCTGCTCGCGACCGGCGCGCAGGGGCCGGTGGTGATCGGCTACGACGCCCGGCACAACTCCGACGTCTTCGCCCAGGACACTGCCGAGGTTATGACCGGAGCGGGCCTCCCGGCGCTGGTGATGCCGCGCTCGCTGCCGACGCCGGTGCTGGCGTACGCCGTCAAGGCGCTGGGTGCAAGCGCGGGGGTGATGGTGACGGCCAGTCACAACCCGCCGCAGGACAACGGCTACAAGGTCTACCTCGGTGATGGTTCGCAGATCGTGCCGCCGGCCGACATCGAGATCGCGAAGCGGATCGCGGCCGTCGACAAGGTGAGCTCGGTCCCGCAGGGCCCGGCCGGCCAGGTGATCAGCGAGGACCTGGTCGACAGCTATCTCGACACGGTCGTCGGGCTCCTTGCCGAGGGCGGCCCGCGTGACCTCAATACGGTCTACACGCCGCTGCACGGTGTCGGCGGCGACCTGGTGAACCTGGCGATGAAGTTCGCCGGCTTCCCCGAGCCGTTGGTGGTCAAGGAGCAGGAGCGGCCCGACCCCGACTTCCCGACCGTCGCCTTCCCCAACCCCGAGGAGCCCGGGGCGATGGACCGGGCGATGGCGCTGGCGAGCAAGAAGGGCGTCGACCTGGTCATCGCAAACGACCCCGACGCCGACCGCTGCGCCGCAGCCATCCCCGTCGGCAAGAAGTGGCGGATGCTGACCGGTGACGAGGTCGGCGCGCTGCTGGCGACCCACCTGATTCGCAAGGGCGTCACCGGGACGTACGCAGCCTCGATCGTCTCTTCCTCGCTGCTCGGCAAGCTCGCCGCAGCCGCGGGGCAGGCCTATGCCGAGACGCTCACCGGCTTCAAGTGGATCTCGCGCGCGCCCGGGCTCGCGTTCGGTTACGAGGAGGCGCTGGGCTACTGCGTCGACCCCGAGCACGTACGCGACAAGGACGGCATCTCGGCGCTGCTGCTCCTGTGCGAGCTGGCGGCGTCGCTGAAGGCGGAGGGTCGCGACCTGGCCGACCTGCTCGACGAGCTGGCGGTCGAGCACGGCCTGCACGCCACCACCCAGCTCTCCGTACGGCTCGAGGACCCGGCCCAGATCGCGGGCGCGATGCAGCGCCTCCGCGACCGGCCGGTGACCGCCCTGGCCGGAGCCGCCGTGCAGCAGCTCGACGACCTCACCACCGGGGTCGGCGGCCTGCCGCCGACCGACGGGATCCGCTACCAGCTGGCCGGCGGGTCACGAGTGATCGTGCGGCCCAGCGGCACCGAGCCCAAGATCAAGTGCTACCTCGAGGTCGTCGAGCCGGTCGACTCACCGGAGGCGCTGGCACAGGCCCGTACGGACGCCGAGATCGCCCTCGGCGCGCTCAAGGTCGACATCCGCGCCGCCCTCGGCGTCTAGAGGGCTAGACCACGAGCAGGACCACGAAGACGACGGCCGCGACGCCGGTGGCGGCGATCAGCGGCCAGTCCCAGCTGCGGCGTACGTCCTCGGCGAGGGCGAACTGCTCGTCGGAGTCACGCTTGATCCGGCGCCGGTCGCGGGCGTCCTGGGCCAGCCCGTTGAGCCGGTCCTCGATGAAGTCGGCGTGGTTGCTCAGCGGCTCGTGGTCGCGCTTGGCGCCCTTGATCGCCTCCCGCATCGGGCGCCCGACGGCGCCGCTGACGTAGGTGCGGCCGCCGGCGTAGGCGCCGAGGGTGCGGCCGACCGAGACGCTCTCCAGGGCGGCGATCGGGAAGCGCACCGTCGAGTAGAGGTGGTGGAGCACGAAGTCGCCCTCGCTGACCCCGACCCTGGTGCGGACGAACGCGGCGTACGCGACCAGGGCGAACAGCACCCCGCCGGCCGTCGTCTCGGGGTGCCAGCCGGTGACGGCGTCGATCACGATGACCGCGACCGCGGCTCCTGCCGCGAGGAGTCCCCAGGTGGTGCTGCTGGAGTTGCGGAACCACTCCTCGGGCTGATCTTCATTCACGGCGCAAACCTTAGCCTTCGCGGGGTAGATGCATATGCTGAGCCCGTGCCTACCCCCGCAGACATCGCGAAGCTGATCGACCACACCCTCCTCAAGCCCGAGGCGACCCACGCCGACGTAGAGGCGCTGATCGCGGAGGCCGCCGAGCTCGGCACCTACTCGGTGTGCGTCTCGCCGTCGATGCTCCCGCTCACGGTGCCGGACGGTCTGACGGTGGCCGTCGTCTGCGGCTTCCCGAGCGGCAAGCACCTCTCCTCGATCAAGGCCGCCGAGGCCAGTGCCGCGGTCGACGCCGGCGCGGACGAGGTCGACATGGTCATCGACGTCGGCGCCGCGAAGGAGAAGCGGTACCCCGACGTGGAGGCCGACATCGCCGCCGTCCGTGCGGCCGTTCCCGCCCCCACCGTGCTGAAGGTGATCATCGAGTCCGCGGCGCTCGATGACGACGAGATCGTCGGCGTGTGCCAGGCGGCCGTCCGCGCCGGCGCGGACTTCGTGAAGACCTCCACCGGCTTCCACCCCGCCGGCGGCGCCAGCGTCCACGCCGTGGAGCTGATGCGCCAGACCGTCGGCCCCGACCTCGGCGTCAAGGCCTCGGGCGGCGTACGGACCATGGAGCAGGCCGAGCAGATGATCGCCGCGGGAGCGACCAGGCTCGGGGTCTCGGGCTCGCGCGCGCTGCTGTCGGGGTCGGCCCCCGGCGCCGGCTACTGACTTCGGCCCGGCACAGGCGAGAATGCTCCGGTGCGCGCTCAGGTCATCGTCCTCGCCGGCCCCTCGGGCGCCGGCAAGTCCCGCCTGGCCGAGCGGCTCGGCCTGCCGGTCCTGAGGCTGGACGACTTCTACAAGGACGGCTCCGACCCCTCGCTCCCCCGGATCACCGAGGGTCCCAACGCAGGCCTGGTCGACTGGGACCACCCCGACTCCTGGCTCCCCGCTGACGCGGTGAAGACGATCGCGGCCCTCTGCGAGACGGGCGCTGCCGACGTACCCGTCTACGACATCGCCCACGACGGCCGCACCGGCTGGCAGTCGCTGACCCTCGGGGACGAGCCGTACTTCGTCGCCGAGGGGATCTTCGCCCAGGACATCGTCGCCGAGTGCCGCGACGCGGGGCTGCTCGCCGTCGCCTACTGCGTCACCCAGTCACCGACGGTGACCTTCTGGCGTCGGCTCACCCGCGATCTCCGCGAGCGTCGCAAACCACCGTTCGTGCTGGTCAAGCGGGGTCTGGCGCTGATGCGCGCGCAGCCGCAGGTCGTCGCGAACGCGGTCGACAAGGGCTGCACCGCCGTCTACCCGAAGCACGGCTACGTCGCCATCGAACGACTCACAGGGCCGCGTACGCGTCCTTGATCTCGTGGATCAGGTCGACCCGCTCGTCGTAGGGGATGAACGCGGACTTCATCGCGTTGGTCGTCAATCGTTGGAGCTCGGGCAGTCCCCAGCCGAAGGCCTCCACGATGCCGGCCATCTCCGCCGACATCGAGGTGCGTGACATCAGCCGGTTGTCGGTGTTGATGGTGACCCGGAACCCGAGGTCGTAGAGCAGCCCGATCGGGTGCTCGGCGATCGACTTCGCCGCCCCGGTCTGCACGTTGGAGCGCGGGCAGAGCTCGAGTGGGATCCGCCGGTCCCGGACGTACGCGGCGAGCCGGCCGAGTCGCGGTGCCTCGCCCTCCTCGAGGGTGATGTCGTCGACGATGCGTACGCCGTGACCGAGCCGGTCGCAGCCGCAGGGGTGCACCGCCTCCCAGATCGAGGGCAGCCCGAAACCTTCGCCGGCGTGGATCGTGAAGCGCATGTTGTCGGCGGCGAGCTGCTCGAACGCCGCCAGGAACCGGCTCGGCGGGAAGCCCTTCTCCGGCCCGGCGATGTCGAAGCCGGCGACCCCGCGGTCCCGCCAGGTCACCGCGAGCTCGGCGATCTCGGCGGCGCGGGCGGCCTGCCGCATGGCGGTGAGCAGCTGGCGTACGACGATCTTCCGACCGGTGGTCGCGACGGCAGCCATGCCCTCGTCGAAACCGGTCTGGACGGCCGCGACGACCTCGTCCAGCTCGAGACCGTTGGCCAGATGGAGCTCCGGCGCCCAGCGGACCTCGGCGTAGACGACGCCGTCCTCGGCCAGGTCCTCGACGCACTCCCGAGCCACCCGCGTCAGCGCGGGCAGCGTCTGCATGACCGCCAGCGTGTGCGCGAAGGTGTCGAGGTAGCGCTCCAGCGACCCCGAGTCCGCGCTGGTCACGAACCACTCCTCCAGCGCGACCGGATCGTCCTGGGTCCCCTCCGGCAGCCGGTGACCCACCTGAGCGGCGAGCTCGACGAGGGTCGAGGGACGTACGCCACCGTCGAGGTGGTCGTGGAGCAGCACCTTCGGGGCGGCCTTGATCTGCATGTCGGACGGTTCCATGGGCCCATCATTCCGTATGCCGCTAGATTCCGGGGGTGCGCACTTTCACCACTCTCCAAGAAGTCTCCGACGCCGCAGGCACCGAGATCGGCACCGGCGAATGGCTCCAGGTCGACCAGGACCGCGTCAACGCCTTCGCTGACGCCACCGGCGACCACCAGTGGATCCACGTCGACGAGGAGCGGGCCAAGGAGGGTCCCTTCGGGGGCACCATCGCCCACGGCTACCTGACGCTATCGCTGATCCCCTACCTCGGCGTCAGCGTCTACTCGCTGGAGACCCCCGGCGCGAAGCTCAACTACGGCCTCAACAAGGTCCGGTTCCCCATGCCGGTCCTGGTCGGCTCCCGCATTCGCCCGATCATCACCTTCGGCGAGGTCACCGAGCTCCCCACCGGCCTCCAGCTCGTGGTGAAGACGACGATCGAGATCGAGGGCTCCGCCAAGCCCGCATGCGTCGCGGAGTCGGTCGTCCTGCTCCTCGCTGACTGAGGCCGGATCGGCCGAGCGCGACGGCCGCGGACCGGCACCGAAGGCATCGGTGCAGAGCTGCACCAGATGCCGTACGCCGGGCAGCCCGAGCGCCCAGCCGGCCATCGCCCAGCGGAGGTCGATGTGGTTCAGGGCCCGCGCCACCGCGGCGACGCCGCTGACCCTGACGCTCGCAGACTCGTAGGTCACCCGGTAGAGCACCTCGGGGTGCTCGGCGGCCGGCCTGATCGCGAGCCCGCGCGGCTCGTGCCGGAGGAACCAGCGGCCGACCTCCGAGCAGATCCCGCAGTCGGCAGCCACCCACAGGGTCCCGCTGTCGATCACCGCCGGGCGCCATCGGGGAACCCACGACGGGACCTCGGCCCGGTAGCCGACCCAGCCGTCCCCGAAGGCCGTCCGCAGCTGGGCGCCCTCGTGCCAGGCGGCCGGCCCGACCGAGTACGCCGCGGCCGCGACGGCCGCGACCAGCAGCCACGCGTCCCCGAACGTGAGCGCCAGGGCGACGAAGACCAGCACCATGCTGATCTGCATCGGGTTGCGGACGTAGGCGTACGGGCCGGACGTGACGAGCCGGCTCGGCGGATCGTAGGGCAACGGGGTGCCCCGGCCGACGATCGCCAGCTCGCGCATCGCGGCGACGCTCGGCAGCGCACAGACGACGGCGAGCTGGACGCCCGCCGAGGTGATGACGTCCGGCCAGCGCGGCTCCGGCGCGAGCACAGCCAGCGGCCCGCCGATGATGAGGCCCCCGGCGCAGAGCGCCTGCGCCCAGCCGCGGGCGACGACATGGCGGCCGAGCAGCGTCCAACGGGCCAAGAACATGGCCGGGACCAGCACGAATGCGACCGCGACCAGCTCGCCGACGAGCCAGGTCTCACCGAGACGTACGGCCGGATGGGCCAGCGGCATCGCGCCCAGGTCGACCCAGACCAGCCCCGCCGCGATCCCGACTGCGGGCCACCCCAATCGGAGCAGGAGCGCCGGCACGGCGCCCCACAGCAGCGCCCACGCCAGCCACAGGTCGACCGCGATGCCCTGCCACACGGCGCCGTCGACGTCGTAGGCCCACCATCCCAGCCGCTGCGCGACCAGGTTCACGGGAAGCAGCACGAGCAGCGACCAGGCGGACGCGACGATCATCGCCGCCAGCTCGCGCTGGTTCGGCGGGCGCCGGACGCACAAGATGGCGACCGCGACGACCGGCAGGGCGAGCCCCAGGCTGCGTACGACGGCGGGATCGGTACTCATCGCCGAGCTCAGTTGCCGGCCGCGGCGGCGGCGAACGTGTCGGCGAGGTAGCCGGCCGCGAGGCCGGTGGTGTGCTGCTGGAGCGGTCCGAAGTACCACGACGGGTCGTAGGTGCGTGCCCAGTCGAGGGTCCAGGTCGTCTCGGTCCGGTCGCCGACCCGGTGCCATGCGACGGTCGCCGACTGCAGCTCCATCCACCGCGACAGCGTGCTGTCGGCGGTGACCTCGAAGACGACGCGCCCGGCGTCGGTGTCGATGTCGGACTCCGCGACGCGCAGCGTCATCGACCGCGGCGTCGGCTCCGCGCCGAGACCGAGCGACTTCCGGTCGTTGAACCTGACCACCCGCCGATCGCCGACCTCGAGCCCGGATCCGGTCGCCGTGACCGGGTGCGGGAACGGCACGGTCTTCAGCAGGACGGCGTCGAAGGGGCCGTACGCCGGCGGCGCGGCGAGCGCCGCTGCGTACGCCTCCGGCGACGCGTCGACCATGACCGTCGCGGAGGCGGCCGACTCGCGCGGCAGGTAGCTCACCCCGGCGACGCCCTCGATGAGGGCCGCCGCGAGCAATGGGACGGCGACCAGCGCATGGTGATGCTTCCATGCCGGCCTGGTCAGCGCGGACACAATCCAGGCGATCAGCGCGGCCACGCCGTAGATCAGCGGAGCAGCCATGATCAGGCAGACCACTCCCTCGTCCAGGAGCGGCCCGGCGAGGGCGAGCCCGATCGTGGTGACGGCGAGCGTGAGTCCGACGGCGCTCCGCGGCCGGGCGGTGAGCACCACGGTCACCGCGATCAGCGCCGGGATGCCGACGTAGAACATCGCGGTCTGCTCCAGGCCTCCGCTCGCGAGGGCCTTGGCGAACAGCATCGCTCCGAAGACGGCGATCAGGAGGGCGGCGAGGACCAGGCGCTCGCGGCTCGGTCTCTTCTCTGCACGGGGATCGTCAGTCATGGTCCGGCTCCTTGATCGCTAGGTTTAATCACCTGATTAAAGCGTACGATAAGCACATGCCGCCACGGAAGCGAACAGCCGGGACCGAGAAAACCAGCGAGGAGACCCGCCGACGCCTGCTCGACGCCGCCGACGAGGTGCTACGCGAGAAGGGCTACGCCGGCGCCTCGGCGCGCAACATCGCCACCGCCGCCGGGGTCACCTCGGCGCTGGTCTTCTACCACTTCGGCGGCGTCGACCAGCTCCTGCTGGCGGCGATGGACCGTGACACCGCCGCGCGGATGGAGGCGCACGGCGCGACGATGGCGGAGGTCCGTACGGTCGAGGAGTTCGCCGCCGCCGCGGTCACGATCTACCGCACCGACCTGGAGCGCGGGTCACTGGCGAAGTTCAGCGAGATGATCGCCGCCGCGGTCACCAACGAAGACCTCCGCAAGGAGATCACCGAGCGCGCCGAGCCGTGGCTCGACTTCGTCGCCGAGCACTGGGACCGCGTCACCCGCGGCACGCCGCTGGGCAAGCTGCTGCCCGCGCGCGACGTGGCCAACGCGGCCATCACCTTCTACCTCGGCGTCAACCTGTTCTCCGTGATCGACCCCGACCGCCGGCGCACCGAGGACGTCTTCGCCCTCGCCCAGCGGCTGGCGCCACGGGCGAAGCTGCTCACCATGAAGCTCCCCGGCCGCAGGTAGACCTCAGGAGTAGTCGGCCCACAGACGCTGGGTCGTGCTGTCGACGGTCATCTCGCCGCCGTAGGGCACGATCCACTGCGGCCGGGTGTGCCCGAACGGTGGGCCGACGACGACCACCGCGTCGGGGTTGTAGCGGGCGACGGTCTCGATCGCCGCGTCGCGCTGTTCGGCGCGCTTGGCGGCACGCTCCTCGGCGCTTGGCCGGCGTTCGAAGTCGGAGGTCGGCGGCCGGGCGACGATCACCGCGTCGATCGCCTCGAGCAGCCCGCGCTCACCCAGCGAGCGCGCGATCCAGCCGAACTCCTGCGCCGGGATTAGCTCCTCGGAGGTCTCCAGGAGGAGTACGCCGCCTTCCAGCACCCCCGGGTCGGCCGGGAAGCGTCCGGCGGTCAGTGCCCACTGGAGGATCTCGATGCAGCCGCCCCAGGTGCGTCCGGTGACCTCGCGGGCCGGGCCGGCCCAGGTCCACGACTCGGTCGCCTCACGCTCGCCGTACTCGGTCAGCGCGCGTGGGTCGTTCCAGTCGCGGCCGATGTCCTCGGACTCCCCCGGCTCGGTGATCTCGAGGGTCTCGCCGGTGAGGAGCGCAGCCTTGAGCGAGGCCTCGTGAACGGGGTCGAGCGCTGGTCCCGGCCCCAGGTGGACCTGCGTCGAACCGCCGTGGAACGCGGCGACGCCGTTGGTCCACAGCCAGTTGAGGAGGTTGGTGTTGTCGCTGTAGCCGAGGAACGGCTTCGGGTCGGCCCGCACCAGGTCGGCATCGAGGTGAGAGATCACAGTGATCTGGTCCTCGCCCCCGATCGTCGCCAGCACTGCCCGGATCTCCGGGTCGCCGAACGCGGCATTCAGGTCGGCCGCCCGCTCCTGCGGCGTCGCACCGAGCTTCCGGGTGGTCGGATACTCCACCGGCACCAGCCCGGTCACCTCGGTCAGCCGCGCCAGCGCCTGCTCGTGGATCGCGGGTGCCGCCCCGGGTGCGGCGAACGAGGGTGACAGCACGGCGACCTTGTCGCCCGGAACGGCCTTGGGTGGCTTGACGATCTTCATGGATGAAGTCTGGCCTCCGGCAGTGGCCCGAAGCGACCGGTTATCTCTGTCCCTCGGCTCGAGACCAGCGGTGAATCAGCCGATGCGGTCGAGGATCAGCGGCGTCGGCTCGTACGCAGCCCCGTCCTCGATCTCGTAGCCACCCTCGAGCGCGGCCAGCGCACGGTCGAAGCGCTCAGGGGTGTCGGTGTGAAGGGTGAACAGCGGCGTACCAGCAGCGACGGAGTCGCCCGGGCGAGCGTGCCAGGTGACCCCGGCCCCGGCCTGGACGGCGTCCTCCTTCCGCTCCCGCCCGGCGCCGAGGCGCCAGGCAGCGAGCCCGACGGCCATCGCGTCGAGCCGGGTGAGGACACCGGACGTCGGCGCGGTGACCACGTGGGTCTCGCGGGCGACCGGCAGCGGCGACGACGGATCGCCGCCCTGGGCCGAGATCATCGCCCGCCAGGCGTCCATGGCCTTGCCGGAGGCGAGTACGTCGGCGGGGTCCGGGCCGGACACACCGGCAGCGGCCAGCATCTCCCGGGCCAACGCGACGGTGAGCTCGACGACGTCGGCGGGTCCGCCGCCGGCCAGGACCTCGACGGACTCGGTGACCTCGATCGCGTTGCCGGCGGTCAGGCCGAGCGGGGTGGCCATGTCGGTCACGAGCGCAACCGTGTTGACGCCCGCGTCGGTGCCGAGGTCGACCATCGTGCGCGCCAGCTCCTGCGCGGAGGCGAGCGTCTTCATGAACGCCCCGGCGCCGACCTTGACGTCGAGGACCAGCGCCCCGGTGCCCTCGGCGATCTTCTTCGACATGATCGAGGAGGCGATCAGCGGGATCGACTCGACGGTGCCGGTGACGTCGCGCAGCGCGTACAGCTTGCGATCGGCCGGGGCCAGCCCCTCACCTGCCGCGCAGATCACCGCGCCGACCGACCCGAGCTGAGCCAGCATCTCCTCGTTGGACAGCGACGCGCGCCAGCCGGGGATCGACTCGAGCTTGTCGAGCGTGCCGCCGGTGTGGCCGAGCCCGCGCCCGGACAGCTGCGGCACCGCCACGCCGCACGCGGCGACCAGCGGCGCCAGCGGCAGCGTGATCTTGTCGCCCACGCCTCCGGTGGAGTGCTTGTCCGCGGTCGGCCTGTCCAGGGAGGAGAACGACATCCGCTCGCCCGACGCGATCATCGCCGCCGTCCACCGCGCGATCTCGCGCCGCGACATCCCGTTGAGCAGGATCGCCATGTTGAGTGCCGACATCTGCTCCTCAGCCACGACCCCGGCCGTGTAGGCCGCGATCATCCAGTCGATCTGGGAGTCGCTCAGCTCGCCACCATCGCGCTTGGCGAGGATCACCTCGACCGCATCATGTTCCGCCATGCGGACAGCGTAAGGCGCGACTGCCGCAGGTCCGCTACCGGACGACGCCCCTCACCCACGACCGCCCGGAAAAGTGGTCACTTTGGGCCTCCTCGAGCCGCCGGCAACGGCCCAAAGTGACCACTTCTCCTCGGAGCTTCAGGTCCGTAGCGCCTCGACGACGTCGGCTCCGAGCTCTTCCAGTCCCTCGATCTCGACACCGGACCGGAGGATGGTCACCTGCACGTACGAACTGCCCCCGATGTGCTCCACCCTGTTGTGAACGGTGCCCGCCCCGGCCTCGGCCTCGGCACTGTCGTTCTCACCGGCCCGGACCTCGGTGGCCGCACACCACTTGTCGGGCACCTCGTCGTAGCTTCCCTCCGGGATACCAGGGCCCTGAGGCATCATCGCGAAACCTTTCAGCGCACCGCAGCGAAGCGACACGAAGCGCTCCGGGTCCTCCTCCATCCGCGCGGCGGGTCCGGTCTCGCCGATCGTCGTGAGGCTGACGAGAACCGAGGTGTCCCCTGCGGGGGTGGCGCCTCGGAACGAGCACAGCACGACGCCGTCGACCGAGTCCGTACGTCGTACGTCGCCGACCTGGCTGAGCTCCGGCGGCAGCACGTCAGACACCTTCGAACAGACGTCGGGAGGAGGAGTCCCGGCCTCGCTCTCGTCCGGTCCGAGCAGCGCGACCGCGCCACCGACCACACCAGCGACCACAGCGATGGCGACCGCTGCTCCACCGATCAGCGGAAGCACGACCCGTGACATCGCAGAGCTTCCCGACGTCATGACAGCTCGCTCTCTGCGGCGTCGAGGATCTCGACCAGGCGTACGTCGAGTCGTGGATGCTCACTCCCGTCGGGCCTCACCGTGAGACTGAGCGAGTCCGTGAGCATCCGGCCGGCCCACCCGATCCTGCTCCTGGACGCCGTCACGACGCAGGTGTCATCGTCTTGCTCACCCGGCAGAATCACAACGCCCGCCGCTCGCTGGCCGTCATGACAGTCGCGCACCCAGTCGATGAGGGGATGGAGGTTCCGCAGCTCGATCTCGAAGCTCGCCTCGGGCCTGTGCCCGAACTCCTCCGAGGCGGGGTTCGCTTCCGTGAGGGTGCAGGTGCCGCCGTAGTCCAGACCGAAGGCGTCGCCCGACAGGTCGTCGCCGACGTAGTCCATGCCGAGCTTCTCGGCGATCCGGTAGCAGTAGTTCTCACCGACCAGCGCCTCGATGTTCGGCCGCTCGTCATCGCTACCACCGCTCGCCGCGCGCGCGAGCACGAAGATCCCTGCTCCGATCAGACCGACGACCAGGCCACCGGCGATGCCGACGACGAACCAGACCCACCGTTTCCTTCCGGGCGGCTGCTGCGGAGTCGGTGGATGGGCGGGCGTTGCGTACGTCATGGTGACCTCCGAGAATGTGGCCGTTCAACCTGGCAGCACGCAGTTCGGTTACGCGAGGTTCTCCGGGCCGAAGGCGTCGGGAAGGACCTCGGACATCGGCCTCACGCCCGAGACGGTCATCAGCAGCAGCTCCGGGCCGCCGTTCTCCCAGAGCAGCTGACGGCAGCGGCCGCAGGGCATGATGACCTCGCCGGAGCCGTTGACGCAGACGACGTGGGTGAGGCGGCCACCGCCAGTCATGTGCAGCGAGGAGACGAGCCCGCACTCGGCACACAGCGTCACGCCGTAGGCGGCGTTCTCCACGTTGCAGCCCTTGAGCAGGCGTCCGTCGTCTGCGTATCCGGCCACTCCGACGGGGTAGTTGGAGTAGGGCGCGTACGCATGTTTTGCGGCCTCCACCGCTTGCGCACGCAGGCCTTCCCAGTCAAAGCCCTCTGCGGCGTACGTCTGCTTCTCGGTCATGGTTCGACCTTAAAGCCTGTCCGGCCAACCAAGCACAAGCTACGAGGCTTAGGCTTCGTCGAGATCAAAAGTTGGTAACCGTTCGCGTAATCCCTGGCAATGCTCGGTCTTTGGGGAGAACGTTCGGACATGAATGTCCTTTGCGCCGCGCTTCGCGGAGCAACGACCTGGAGGCACCAGTGAAGAACAACATGAAGAAGGCCGCCGCCGGCGGCTTCGCCGCGGTCCTGACCGCTGCCGCGCTCGCCGCGTGCGGAGAGGCGCCGGCCGAGCGCGCTGGGGAGGGAAACAGCGACTACCTTCCCTGCATCGTCTCCGATGAGGGCGGGTTCGACGACAAGTCGTTCAACCAGCTCAGCTACGAGGGCGTGAAGGAAGCCGCCGACGAGCTCGGCGCGAAGTTCAAGGACGTCGAGTCCAACAGCCCCAACGACTACACCTCCAACCTGGAGGGCCTGGTGGGGCAGAGCTGCGACACCATCGTCACCGTCGGCTTCGCGCTCTCGGCCGCGACGATCGAGTCCGCCAAGGCCAACCCCGAGACCGAGTACGTCCTGATCGACGACGCGGCCGACGCCGACTTCGACGGCAAGACGGACGCGGAGAACATCAAGCCGATCCTCTACGACACCGCCCAGGCCGCGTTCCTGGCCGGCTATGTCGCCGCCGACTACACCAAGACCGGCGTCGTCGGCACCTACGGCGGCCAGCCGTTCCCGACCGTGACGATCTTCATGGACGGGTTCAAGCAGGGCGTCGAGTACTACGCGAAGACCAAGAACAAGGACGTCAAGGTCGTCGGCTACGAGGGCGGCGAGAAGGGCTCCTTCACCGGCGAGTTCGTCGCCAACGAGAAGGCCACCAACACCGCCCGCCAGATCATCGACCAGAACGCCGACGTGATCCTGCCGGTCGGCGGCCCGATCTACCAGGGTGCGCTCACCGCGATCGCCGACTCCGGCAAGGAGGTCGCCCTGATCGGTGTCGACGCCGACTTCTACGAGACCGACCCGAACACCCAGGACGTCGTGCTCACCTCCATCCTGAAGAACATGAAGACCTCCACCACGGATGTCATCCTCGCCGCGGGTGAGGACAAGTTCGACGCGACGCCGTACGTCGGCACGCTCGAGAACGACGGGGTCGGCCTGGCGCCGTTCCACAACTTCGAGTCGAAGGTCTCGGAGACCCTCCCCGACGAGATCGAGGAAGTCACCGCCGGCATCAAGGACGGCTCGATCAAGGTCAACTCCTACCTGGCGGAGTGACCCACCCGGTGGTCCCGCTCGCCGGGACCACCACGACGAGGGGGCCGGATGCACCCGGCCCCCTCGCCACGTACTTCCGGAATTTCTCCACCCCTGCAAGGAATGATCCGTGCCATGAGACTCGCGCTTCGCGACATCACCAAGCGCTTCGGCTCCCTGGTCGCAAACGACCACATCTCCCTGACCGTCGAGCCGGGTGAGATCCACTGCCTGCTCGGTGAGAACGGTGCGGGCAAGTCCACGCTGATGAACGTGCTCTACGGCCTCTACCAGGCCGACGAGGGCGAGATCGTCATCGACGACGAGCCGCAGCGCTTCAAGGGTCCCGGCGACGCGATGGCCGCCGGCATCGGCATGGTGCACCAGCACTTCATGCTCATCCCCGTCTTCACCGTCGCCGAGAACGTCATGCTCGGCCACGAGGCCACCGGGTTCGCCGGCAGCCTCGACCTCGACGCCGCCCGCAAGCGGGTCCGGGAGATCTCCGACCGCTTCGGCTTCCAGGTGAACCCCGACGCACTCGTCGAGGACCTCCCCGTCGGCGTGCAGCAGCGGGTCGAGATCATCAAGGCGCTCTCGCGCGACGCCGAGGTGCTCGTCTTCGACGAGCCGACCGCCGTGCTGACGCCGCAGGAGACGGATGAGCTGATGGCGATCATGCGCCAACTCAAGGAGTCCGGCACGGGCATCGTCTTCATCACCCACAAGCTTCGCGAGGTGCGCGAGGTGGCCGACCGGATCACGGTCATCCGCCGCGGCACCGTCGTCGGCGAGGCCTCCCCGGACGCCTCCAACGCCGAGCTCGCGGCCCTGATGGTCGGACGCCCGGTCGAGCTCAAGGTGCACAAGGACCCGGCGCAGCCGGGCGAGCGCGCACTCGTCGTCTCCGACCTCACGGTGGCCGACGAGACCGGCCACCTCCATGTCGACGGGATCAGCTTCCACATCGACGCGGGCGAGATCCTGGCGGTCGCCGGGGTCCAGGGCAACGGCCAGACCGAGCTCACCGAGGCCATGGTCGGCCTGGCTCCGCACGTCGAGGGCTCGATCAAGCTCGACGGCCGCGAGATCGTGGGCCGCTCGGTGCGCAAGGCACTCGAGGCGGGGATCGGGTTCATCCCCGAGGACCGCCAGGTCGACGGCCTGGTCAGCAACTTCACCATCGCCGAGAACCTCATGCTCAACCGCAGCTATGACGAGCCCTTCGTCTCGCGCGGCTCGCTGAACCTGAAGAAGCTCGACACCTTCGCCAAGGAGAAGCTGGCCGAGTACGACGTACGCGCCCCCGGGGTCTCGACCCTGGCCGGGCAGCTGTCGGGCGGCAACCAGCAGAAGGTCGTCGTCGCCCGCGAACTCTCCCGTGACCTGCGACTTCTCGTTGCGGCACAGCCGACGCGCGGCGTCGATGTCGGGTCGATCGAGTTCATCCACCAGCAGATCGTGGCCGCGCGCGACACCGGTGTCCCGGTGCTCGTGGTCTCCACCGAGCTCGACGAGATCGCCGCCCTCGCCGACCGGATCATGGTCCTCTACCGCGGGCGGGTCGTGGGCATCGTGCCCGCCGACACCTCCCGCGACACCCTCGGCCTGATGATGGCCGGCGAATCTCCTGAAGGGATCGAGTCGTGAGTGAGAAGGGGCCGGAGAACGAGCCGGCCGAGACGACAGAGCCAACCGAGGCAACCGAGGCGACTGAGTCGGCCGAGGCGGTGAAGGCGTCCTCCGACGCCGACCAGGTGCCCGAGGCGAGCCGTTGGCACGTGGCGATGCGCGAGATCACCACGGGCAACGCGCTGGTCGCGGTGCTCTCGGTGGTGCTCGCGATGTTCTTCGGGTCGCTGATGATCCTCTTCACCGACGAGGACGTCCGCTACGGGCTCTCCTACTTCTTCGCCCGCCCCTCCGACACGTTCTTCTACGCGTGGGAGGCCATCTCGGGGGCGTACGTCTCGCTGTGGCGGGGTGCGGTCTACAACGACCTGGGCGGCACGTTCGCCCAGCAGATCAAACCGATCACCGAGACGATGAAGTTCGCCGCGCCGCTGACGCTGGCCGGGCTCGGCATCGGCCTGACCTTCCGCGCCGGGCTCTTCAACATCGGTGGTCGCGGTCAGATGCTGCTCGGTGGCGCCGCGGCTGCCTTCGTGGCGGTCAGGCTCGACCTGCCGATGATCGTGCACCTGCCGCTGGCGATCCTCGTCGGAGCGCTGGCCGCCGCCCTGTGGGGCGGGATCGCCGGCCTCCTCAAGGCACTCACCGGTGCCCACGAGGTGATCGTGACGATCATGCTCAACTACATCGGCTACTACCTCGTCTTCTACGCCCTGACCCGCAAGTCGCTGCTCCAGGCGCCGGGGTCGGGCAACCCGAAGTCCTCGCCGATGCCGGAGTCGGCGATCCTGCCGGACCTGCTCGGGCAGCAGTTCAACCTGCATGCCGGTTTCCTGCTCGCCGTGCTGGCGACGTTCCTGGTCTGGTGGATCCTCAACCGATCCTCGCTCGGCTACCGGTTCCGCGCGGTCGGCGAGAACCCCGCCGCCGCGAGGGCTTCCGGCATCAACGTCGGGGTCGCCTACCTGAGCGCTTTCCTGATCTCCGGCGCCCTGGTCGGCCTGGCCGGTGTCAACCAGGTGCTCGGCTCGGTGACCGACGGCGCGACCAGCGGTCTCGACGCCGGGATCGGCTTCGACGCGATCACCGTCGCTCTGCTCGGACGGTCCCGTCCGTTCGGCATCCTGGCCGCCGGGATCCTGTTCGGCGCGTTCAAGTCCGGCGGCTTCTTCATGCAGGCCTCCGAAGGCATCCCGGTCGACATCGTGCTGGTCATCCAGTCCCTGATCGTGCTGTTCCTCGCCGCGCCACCTCTGGTGAAGGCGATCTTCCGACTCCCCACGAAGGAGGCCTGAGCACCGTGTCCAGTGTCGATCTTCCGGTCAACTCCGACGCACCAGTCGTCGCCGAGCGCATCCCGGGCCTGTGGAAGACACCCATCGTCATGGCTGTGTTCACCGTGCTGGTGGCGTTGCTGGTCATCCTGGCTCCTCGCACCGGCGACTCCACCTTCAGGTGGAGTCGCGACGGTGACTGGTTCGCCATCCCCGACATCACGCTGCCCGCCAACGGCATCGTGTGGACGGCCGTGGTGCTGTGCCTGCTGTGCACGGCGTACGCCGCCTGGAACGCTCGCGCCGGCCGCAAGACTCCCCTGGTGCTGGTCGCGGCGTTCGCCGTGATCGCGGTGTCCGGGTTCCTGGCCTGGGCGGTCGCGGGCAAGACGCTTCCCGTGGTCGGCCTGCTCGCCGGCTCGCTGGCGCTGGCGGTGCCGCTCGTGTTCGGTGCGCTCGGCGGCGTGGTCGGTGAGCGGTCGGGCGTCGTCAACATCGCCATCGACGGCCAGCTGCTCTTCGGCGCCTTCGGCGCGGCGATCGTCGCCTCCCTCACCGGCAGCCCGTGGGCGGGCCTGGTGGCCGCGATGGTCGCGGGGATGCTGGTCGCACTGCTCCTGGGGCTGTTCGCGATCACCTACTGGGTCGAGCAGGTCATCGTCGGCGTCGTCCTCAACGTGCTCGTGATCGGCTTCACCAGCTTCATGTTCTCCCAGGTCCTCTCGGAGAACGCCGCGGCGCTGAACAACCCGCCCCACTTCCCGCGCTTGGAGATCCCGCTACTGTCCGGCATCCCGGTGGTCGGCCCGATCTTCTTCCGCCAGACGGTGCTGGTCTACATCATGTACGTCGCCGTCTTCCTCGTCGCCTGGGCCCTCTACCGCTCCAAGTGGGGCCTGCGCGTGCGCGCGGTCGGCGAGCACCCGAAGGCGGCCGACACCGTCGGCATCAACGTGATCGCCACCCGCTACCGCACCGTGCTGCTGGCCGGCGCGATCGCGGGCATCGGCGGGGCGACGTACACGCTCGTCTCGGTGCCGTCCTTCGGCCGTGAGATGACCGGCGGCGCGGGCTACATCGCGCTCGCTGCGGTGATCTTCGGCAAGTGGGATCCGATCAAGGCGACCCTGGCGGCGCTGCTCTTCGGTTTCGCCTCCAACGTCGAGTCCGTGCTCTCGGTGATCGGCTCTCCGGTGCCGTCGCAGTTCATGCTGATGCTGCCGTACGTGGTGACGATCTTCGCCGTCGCCGGTCTCGTCGGGCACTCGCGCGCACCCGCCGCCGACGGCATCCCGTACCGAAAGGGCTAGCCCCGAGTCAGACCAGCGCGCGGTGGGCGGCGGCGGCCAGAACCTTGGCCCCGACGCCCACCGCGCGTTCGTCGATGCGCAGGTCGCCCTGGTGGAGGTCATAGGTGGGTCCGCCGGGGGTGCGTACGCCGAGCCGGAACATCGAGCCGGCGACCTGCTCCTGGTACCAGCCGAAGTCCTCGCCGCCGAGACTCTGCGCGGAGACGACAGCACCCCGCTCCCCCAGGACCTCGCGGACGCTCTCGACGAGGATCTGGTGAGACTCCTCGTCGTTGCTCACCGGCGGGACACCGCGGGTGTAGTCGACGGCGGCCGTGACGCCGTAGGGCGCGATGATCTCGGCGACGACCTCGCGTACGACGTGCTCGACCTCGCTCCAGGCGTCGCTGTCGAGGATCCGCACGGTGCCTCCGACGGAGCCGTGGGCGGGGATCACGTTGTGGATCTGGCCGGCGGTGACCTTGCCCCAGACCACGCTCACGCCGGCCCGGGGGTCCATCCGCCGGCTCAGGATCACCGGTAGCTCGGTGGTCACCTTGGCCAGCGCGAAGACCAGGTCGCCGGTCAGGTGCGGGCGCGAGGTGTGACCGCCGGTGCCACTGAGGTGTACGTCGATCAGGTCGGCCGCGCTGGTCAGCGCGCCGGAGCGGATCCCGACCCGGCCGACGTCGACGGTCGGGTCGCAGTGCAGCGCGAAGATCCGCTCCACGTCGTCGAGCGCGCCCAGGCTCATCAGGTGCAGCGCTCCGCCCGGCATGACCTCCTCCGCGGGCTGGAACAGCAGGCGTACGCCACCGGGCAGCGGTGACTCGCGATGCAGGTCGGCCAGCGCGAGGCCGGCACCGAGCAGGGCCGTGGTGTGAACGTCGTGGCCGCAGGCGTGCGCGACCCCGGGAACGGTGCTCGTCCAGATGTCGGTGGTGACGTCATCGACCGGCAGCGCGTCCAGGTCGCCGCGCAGCGCGACGACCCTCGACCCCTTCCCGTCCCCGCCCAGATCGGCGATCAGACCGGTCGCGGACGGCCGGTCGACCTGCCAGCCCGCCTTCTCCAGTCGCTCGGCGATCAGCTCGGTGGTGCGATGCTCCTGCCAGGAGAGCTCAGGATGCGCGTGGATGTCCCGGCGCAGGTCGGTCAGCTCGGCGTCGTAGGTATCGACTCGCTCGGCGAGGAAGGCAGCAGGCTCCAGCATGGTCCCGTCAGACTAATCCTTGTCGTAGGCCGCGAGGATCCTGTCCGCGGCGACGGTCGCCGGAAGCTCCCCGGAGAGCACCTCGGCACGCACCTCGTCGCGGATCGCCTTGACGCCCGCGGAGTGCTTGAGCCGCTGGTCGAGCTCGTCGCGGACGAGGGCCCAGGTGAAGTCGAGCTGCTGCTCGGCGCGCTTGGTGCGCAGCCCGTCCTTGCCGAGATGGGTGCGGTGCGCCATCACCTGTTCCCAGACGGAGTCGACCCCGTCGTCGTGGAGCGCCGATGCGGTGACCACCGGCGGCGCCCACTCCTCGCGGGAGCGCACCAGCCGGAGCGCGCCGGCGAGCTCGCGCGCGGCCGCGCGCGCCTCCTGGGCACGGTGAGGATCGTTGGGGTCGGCCTTGTTGACCGCAATCACGTCGGAGATCTCCAGGATGCCCTTCTTGATCCCCTGCAGCTGGTCACCGGTGCGCGCGATGGTGAGGAACAGGAACGTGTCCACCATCCCCGCCACGGTCACCTCGGACTGCCCGACGCCGACCGTCTCGACCAGCACCACGTCGTAGCCGGCCGCCTCCAGCACCGCCATCGCCTGCACGGTCGCCCGGGCGACGCCGCCGAGCGTCCCTGCCGATGGGGAGGGCCGGATGAAGGCGTTGGGGTCGACCGAGAGCCGCTGCATGCGTGTCTTGTCGCCCAGCACGGAGCCGCCGGTGCGTACCGACGACGGGTCGACGGCCAGCACCCCCACCTTGAGGCCGTTGGCAGTCAGCCGGCTGCCGAGCGCCTCGATGAAGGTCGACTTGCCGACCCCCGGCACCCCGGAGATCCCGACCCGCACGGTGTCGCCCGCCGGGAGCTTGGTGAGCAGCTCGCGGGCGATGTCGCGGTGCTGGGGCTTGGTCGACTCCACCAAGGTGATCGCTCGTGACACCGCCGCCCGCTTGCCGTCGCTGATGCCGTCGAGAAGGTCTTGTACGTCGGGCCCTGGCATGGCCAGCACCTTAGCCAATCGCGAACCGGGTCAGCGAGCGCGCCGCAGGACGTCGCTCACGACGCGGGGCAGCTGACCCGAACGTACGTCGTCCAGCGGCACCCACGAGACACCCATCTGCGCCGCGTACCAGCCGACGGCGGCGGCGATGATCGCCAGGCCGACGGCGGCGACGACCCAGCGCTGTGACGGCGAGGAGGCGGCCCGGGCGACCGGTCCGACCGTGTCACGGACCCGTTGCGAGGCGAGCCAGGCCGCGGACATGAAGACCATCGCGGCGACGTAGAGCACCACGGTCAGCGGCAGCTCGAGCGCCAGGCAGCCGACCGCGACAGCGGCCGCGATGACCCCCGTCAGCGCGGTCAGCGCCGCCGTGCCGGGGATGGCGCGCACCAGGTCCCACGGCGAGCGGACGAGCGCCCACAGGCCGTCGTACCATTTCCGTCCGCGCGCCTCGCGACGCTTCGACAGATGGTCGGCGGCCAGCGAGACCGCCCGCAGCAGCCAGACGCCGAGACCGAGCAGGGTGGCGCCGAGGAACGGGTACGCAGCCACCACCCCGGCGAGGATCGCGGCGAGCGCGACCAGGATCAGGAAGTGCATCGGCCCCGGCCAGCGCTTGAGGTTGGCGTGCTTGCTGGGTGGGCTCCAGCCGGGCTCGGGCGACGGAGCCGGTGGCGGTGCCTGCGGGTCGAACCGGCGCACCACCACGGGCTCGGCCGGCGCGTCGGCGACGGTCACCGCTGTCGGCGGCACCTCCTCCACCTCCGTCACGGCATCGCCGGCGGCGTCCGGATCCACCAGCGTCGGCTTGAGCTCGGCGTCCGCCGGCGCGGCGGCCAGCGGCATCGTCACAGGCAGCACCTTGGTGACCGTCGAATCGGCCCTGGACCACGGCACCTCGGGCTCCATCAGCCACTCCCTCAGCTCCTCGAGACCCGGCCGATCCTCGGGATCCGTCGCCAGGGCCGCCGTCAGGACCTCCCGCATCGACCCCTCGATGCCGTCGAGATCGTGCTGGCCGCGGCGTACCCGGTCCAGGACGGCCATCGACGGACCGGTCCCGAACGGAGGTCGGCCCAGCAGCGCAAAGGCCGTGGTGGCCGCCCAGGAGTGCACGTCGCTGGCCGGCGAGGAGGGCGTCCCCTCCAGGATCTCCGGCGCCAGGTAGCCCGGCGTGCCGACCAGCCATCCGGTGAGGGTGATCTTGGGGTCGTCGGCGACCCGGGCGAGCCCGAAGTCGATGAGCACCGGCGTACGTCCCTCCATCACCACGTTGGAAGGCTTCACGTCGCGGTGCAGCACGCCAGCGTCGTGGCAGGCGGCGACACCGCCGGCCAGGCAGCGCGCCAGCCAGAACCGGTCCTCGCCGACGACGGGTCCGTCGTCCTTGATCCGGTCGTGCAGCGTCGGCCCCGGCACGTAGCGGGTCGCGACGAAGGGAAGGTCCGCGTAGGGGTCGGCGTCGACGATCTCGGCGATCCACGGGCTGCGCACCTGCCGCAGCGACCGCACCTCGCGCTCCAGGCGGGCGCGGGTCTCCTCGTCCCCCACGACATGGGTACGCAGCACCTTCAGCGCCACCCGCTCGCCGGTCTCCTCGTGGCGAGCCAGGTGGACCACGCCCATGCCGCCCTCACCGAGCTTGCTGAGGATCTCGTAGGCGCCGACCCTCATCAGCTCGTCCCCGGATGCCCGCCCGGGGCGTAGGTCCGTCACAGCTCTGAGGCTAGACGAGCCCGACGCCCCCGGCGAGGACATACTCGGGACTACCGCTGGGCGAGGCGGTCAGTGATCGAGCTGCTCCCGCAGACGACCGAGCAGGTCGATGGCGGAGTCGGCGATGACGGTGCCGGGCAGGAAGACCGCGGCGGCGCCCATCTGCTCGAGCGTGGCCACGTCGTCGGGCGGGATGACCCCGCCGATGACGATCATGATGTCCGGGCGCCCCTGCTCCTCCAGCGCCGCCTTCAGTGCGGGGAGCAGCGTGAGGTGACCGGCAGCCAGCGACGAGACCCCGACGATGTGTACGTCGGCGTCGACCGCCTGCTGCGCAACCTCCTCGGGCGTGGAGAACAACGGGCCTACGTCGACGTCGAAGCCGAGGTCGGCGAAGGCCGAGACCACGACCTTCTGGCCACGGTCGTGGCCGTCCTGGCCCATCTTCGCCACCAGGATCCGCGGGCGACGGCCCTCGGCCTCCTCGAACTCCTTGGTCGCCTTCAGCACCTCGGTGACCTTCGAGTCACCCGACGTCGTCGCCTCGTCCCGATACACACCGGAGATGGTACGGATGACGGCCTGGTGGCGTCCCCAGGCCTTCTCCATCGCGTCGGAGATCTCCCCGACGGTCGCCTTCGCACGGGCCGCGTCGACGGCCAGCTTGAGCAGGTTGCCGTCCAGGTTGCCGGTGCCGCTGGGCTCGCTCGTCGAACCGGCCGCGTTGGTGATGGCCTCGAGGGCCCGGCGTACGTCCTCGTCGTCGCGCTCCGCACGCAGCCGCTCGAGCTTGGCGAGCTGCTGCTTGTAGACCTGGTCGTTGTCGACCTTGAGCACGTCGAGCGGGTCCTCGGAGGGGAGCCGGAAGGTGTTGACGCCGATCAGCTTCTGGGCACCGGAGTCGAGGCGCGCCTGGGTGCGGGCGGCCGCCTCCTCGATGCGCATCTTCGGGATGCCCTGCTCGATCGCCTTGGCCATCCCACCGGCCGCCTCGGCCTCCTGAATGTGTGCCCAGGCGCGCTCGGCGAGATCGTGCGTCAAACGCTCGACGTAGTAGGAGCCGCCCCACGGGTCGATGATCTCGGTGGTGCCGGACTCCTGCTGCAGCAGCAGCTGGGTGTTGCGGGCGATGCGGGCCGAAAAGTCGGTCGGCAGCGCGATCGCCTCGTCCAGCGCGTTCGTGTGCAGCGACTGGGTGTGACCCTGGGTCGCGGCCATCGCCTCGATCGCGGTGCGGCCGACGTTGTTGAAGACGTCCTGGGCGGTCAGCGACCAGCCGGAGGTCTGCGAGTGGGTCCGCAGGGACAGCGACTTCGGGTTGGACGGGTCGAACTGCGAGACCAGACGCGACCACAGCGCGCGGGCCGCGCGCATCTTGGCGACCTCCATGAAGAAGTTCATCCCGATCGCCCAGAAGAAGCTGAGCCGTGGCGCGAACGCGTCGACGTCGAGGCCCGCGGCCAGACCGGTGCGCAGGTATTCGACGCCGTCGGCCAGCGTGTAGGCGAGCTCGAGATCGGCCGTCGCCCCGGCCTCCTGCATGTGGTAGCCGGAGATCGAGATCGAGTTGAACCGGGGCATCTTCGCGGCGGTGTAGGAGAAGATGTCGCCGATGATCCGCATCGACGCCGCCGGCGGGTAGATGTAGGTGTTGCGGACCATGAACTCCTTGAGGATGTCGTTCTGGATGGTCCCGGCCAGCTTCTCCGGAGGCACCCCCTGCTCCTCGGCCGCGACGATGTAGAGCGCCAGCACCGGCAGCACCGCACCGTTCATGGTCATCGAGACCGACATCTGGTCCAGCGGGATGCCGTCGAACAGCGTCCTGGTGTCGTAGATGGAGTCGATCGCGACGCCCGCCATGCCGACATCGCCGCGCACGCGCGGGTGGTCGGAGTCGTAGCCACGGTGGGTGGCCAGGTCGAAGGCGACCGAGAGGCCCTTCTGACCGGCCGCCAGGTTGCGGCGGTAGAACGCGTTGGACTCCTCCGCGGTCGAGAACCCGGCGTACTGCCGGATCGTCCACGGCTGGGTCGTGTACATCGTCGGGTAGGGCCCGCGCAGGAACGGGCTCAGACCGGGGAAGGTGTCGAGCGCGTCGAGACCCTCGAGATCCGCAGGCCCGTACGCCGGCTGGATCTCGATGCCCTCAGGGCTCAGCCAGCCCTCACCCGAGGGAGCGTCGGCGGAGTACGGCGGGGTATCGCTATTCAGCGGGATCCCTTTGAAGGAGCCGGGAATCGTCATGAGAGCTTCTCCCTCGTAGCGGTCAGGAAGGCGAGCGCGTCGACACCCATCGAGGCGGCGTCGTCCACCTCGGCGTCGACGGCGTCGGGCTTCCCGGCGATGATCACGTGCGTGGCGCCTGCCTCGCGGAGGGCCGCGATCGCGGCCGCGCCCCACTCGGCGTACGTCTTGTCCGAACCGGCCAGGCAGACGACCGCCGGTGAACCTGCCGCACGGTACTTCCCGGCGAGGTCCTCGGCGTCGGCGGTCGCGCCAGCGACCTCGACGCCGATGCCACCGGCGGCGAGGAGGTTGGTCGCGAACGTCGCCCGGGCGGTGTGCTGGGCGACCGTGCCGATGGTGGCGAGGAAGACCTTGGTGGTGGCGGGAGTGTCACGCAGGGCCTCGAAGGAGGCGCCGTAGCGCACCACCCGCTCGTTCAGCGGGTCGACCGGCCGCTCGGGGAGCGTCTCGGCGAGGTTGGGGAACTCGGTGAGCCCGGTGATCGGGCGCTTGCGCCGTGCGATCGCCTTCTCCCGCTCGGCCGAGACCGCGGCGATCCGGTCGCGGAAGGGCGAGAAGTCGTGGCCTCCGACGGCGTTCGCCCCGGTCCACTCCTCCTCGAGCTGGATGAACGCCTCCCAGCCGGCGGCGGCCATGTCGGCGGTCAGCTGCTCGACGGCGAAGGAGCCACCGGCGGGGTCGGCGACGGCCGCGACGTGGGACTCGTCGATCAGCAGGTGGGACACGTTGCGGGCGATCCGTCGCCCGAACCCATCCGGTACGCCGTTGGCGGAGTCGAAGGGCAGCACGGTCACCGCGTCCGCTCCGCCGACACCGGCGGCGAAGGCGGCGACGGTGCCGCGCAGCATGTTCACGTAGGGGTCGTACTTCGACAGCATCGGCCGCGAGCTCACCGCGTGGATGCGCATCTCCACGCCCTCGGCCCCGGAGAGCTCGAGGACTCGTGTCCACAACTGACGAGCGGCCCGCAGCTTGGCGATCGTCGGGAACTGCTCGTCGGTGGCCGCGAACCGGAACTCGATGAGGTTCGCCGCGACGGCGGGTGAGAAGCCAGCCTCGGTCAGGGCGCGCAGGTAGGCGACGCCGACCGCGACCGACCAGCCGAGCTCCTGCACGTCGGACGCGCCCAGATCATGCGCAGCCGTGGCATCGACAACGATCGCCCGGACCCCGATCCCCTGCGCCAGACGAGCGAGGTCGACCAGCTCGGCGAACGCCTCGTCGGGCGCCAGCGGCAGGTCGCGCAGCAGCGCGCCCATCGGGTCGGCACCCAGGTTGGTCGCGGCGTGCAGCCCGGCACCGCGCTCGGCGATCAGCGCGAGCAGGTTCTGGGCGACCTTGACCGCACCGAGCGGCGCGTCGAGCACGATCGGCGCCAGGTCGAGGAGCACCTTGTCGAGGAGCACAGCGAGGTCGGTGGTCTCGTCGGCGGCCACCCACAGCGAGGACACCCCGCCGTCCAGGTCGACCAGGGCAGCCTCGTTGGCCGCCTTGGCGTCCACCCCGGAGAGACCGGAGACGAGCGAGCGGATGTCCCACGCGCCGGCGCGCGTGGGACGCGCCGCGTCGGCGAAGGACGTGTCCGGCAGGCCGAGCGGGGCGATCCGGAGTCCGTCGAGGGAGGTGCGCGTCAGCTTGTCCCAGACGAGCGAGTCGGCGTCGTCAGCGGTCAGCCGACCGCTCTTGCGGAGGACGGCAGCGGTCGCCGCCTCCCACTCTGCCTGGGAATGGGCATCCGCCGGCTGGGCAAGGCGCAACGAGTCGTCGCGAGCGGCGTCGTTCATGGGTCGAACCTTAGGCCGATGAAGTGGCGGTGACCACAAAGTGTGAGGTTTACAACCGCTAACTGAGACGCGCCGCTAGGTTGACCGCCGTGAAGGTACGCACTCCAGGCGGACAGGTCTATCGGATCACCCGACGATGGGTCCCGTGGCAGCGGAAGTCGCGCCGTCTGAGTCTCGACGGACTAGAGGTCCCTCTCGGCGCGCCTTCCGGCGACGATCCGATCAGCGCGATCCTCATGGTGCTCTGGCTCATCATCGCGCTGCCGATCCTCGTCGTAGTCGTCGCGGTCATGCTGCTCACCGGCATCGAGCTCCTCCTCCTGCTCGCGATCCTCCCCTTCGCCGTCGGCGCCCGGGTCGTCTTCGGCCGTCACTGGACCGTCGAGGTCCGCCGCAGCTTCCACCCCATCTACGAGGAGCGCGCGGGCGATTGGCGAGCCAGTGGCGTACGCATCACCGAGCTGGCGCGGGAGATCGAGGCGGGCAACGTCCCCGCCGACACCCCCGCCAAGCAGTCCTAGTCCCGCCACAGACGCAGCAGCGGCAGGCCGGTGTAGACCAGCACCCACACGGGCCAGAAGAACCCCCTCCCGGTGAGGTGCCAGACCAGGACGGCGATCGCGCCGCAGATCAGGAACACCAGAAGATCGCGTACGAGACGGTGGCCCGCCGCACCAGGCGGAGCCGGATCCTCGCCGAGGTCGTCGACCACCGCGGCGAGGTCGGCGGACCGCGTGGCACCCCACACCGCCTCGGCTCGCGACTCCAGCTCGGGCGCGTCGATCCTCCCCGCGGCGTACGCCTCGACGAGCCGCGCCCGCGCGGCCTCGCGCTCCAGGTCACCGACCCTCGTCACAGCGCCTCCAGATCGAGCGCCCGGCCAGAGGCGTACAGGTCCTTCGGGCAGGTCGAGGCGGCGCAGCCCTGGTAGCGGTCGGCGAGCCTCGCGAGCGCCTTGACGGTCTCCGCGACCGACGGGTCGGCGGCGAGGTTGTGCTGCTCATAGGGGTCCGAGGAGCGGTCGTAGACCTCGACCTGGCCGGTGTGCAGGCGGGCGTAGGTCCAGGACCCGACCCGGACGCCGGACCACAGCTGCCTGCTCCCGTCGGTCACCCGCCAGCCGCTGATCGGGATGGCGCGGACCTGCTCGGGCGCGCTCAGCCACGGCATGATGTCGATCCCGTCCGGCACTCGAGGTGGCCGAGCCCCCGCCGCCGCCAGCAGGGTGGCGGCGAGATCCGGGTTGGTGACCGGGGTCCGCATCGTGCGGCCACGCGGCACCCCGGGACCGCTCATCAGCACCGGGATCCGCAGCGACTCGTCGTAGTGCCACAGCTTGCCGTTGAGGTTGTGGTAGCCGTTCGAGAAGCCGTTGTCGGAGGTGAACACGACCAGCGTCCGCTTCAGCTCACCGCTGCGCTTGAGCGAGCCGATCAGCGAGGCGATGTTGCGATCCAGGCTGCGGATGGCCTCGAGGCGGCGCTGGTAGGCGATCCGGAGAGCGTCCTTCTTCCGCGGGTTGAACTTCCCGCGCCCGGGCGAGCCCTTCGCGTAGCCGGAAGTGTCCTCGGGAAAGAGGTTGGGCCGCGCCGGGATCTGCGCATTGTCGTAGAACCCGCGGTCCTGGGTGTCGGGCACGGTGACCGACAGGGCGGCGTCGGTGCCCCGGTAGATCTTCTTCGGATCGTCCGGCCCGGACGGCCCGCCGTGGTGCGGCGCCACATAGTTGACCCAGGCGAACCAGGGCTTCCCGCTGGCGCGTTCGGCCGCGATCCCGGCCTTCGCCTGCTCGGTGATGACGGTCGAGGAGTAGCCCTTGGACTTGATGATCTCGCCGTTGACGCTGAACTTCGGCGACCGGAAGTTGTAGGTCGACGGGTCGACGGTCGCGCGCCACTGATCCCACCCGGGCGGCACGTCGCCGCGGGTCGCGCCCTCGCCGTAGCCGTTGAGGTACTTCCCCGCCAGGATCGTCGAGTAGCCCGCATCCTGCAGCGAGGTGGCGACCGTCGCGGAGTCATCGAAGGCCTGATACCCGCCGTACGGCCCCTCGATCGTGCGCGCACCGTGGTTGTGGGCGTACTGCCCGGTCAGCAGCGAGGCCCGCGCCGGCACGCAGATCGGCGTCGGCGCAATCCCCTCGGAGAAGGAGACCCCGGTCCGCTCGACCAGCTTCCGCACCCGCGGCAGGTAGTCCATGTCGAGGGAGGAGAGGTCGTCGACCGTGACCATCAGCAGGTTCGGCCTCTCCGCGGGCCGCTCCAGGGCAGGCGTACGCGTCGGGCCCGCGGCCACGGCGGCCGGCTCGTGCACCAGGCCGGTCACCGCGAGGGCGCTCATCGCCACCGTCGCCACAGCAGCGCGCTTGCGACGCGTGAACAGGTTGCCGACCGGCATGACCAAACACTCCCAAAGTAATAAGAGTTATTTAGTCTACTTTAACCCGTTAGAGTCCCGCCAGATCAAGCGGGCGGTCGGCGGCGTACATCTTCTTAGGACAGCCGTCGCCGGCGCAGTCGCGGTACTTGTCGGTCAGATCGGCCAGCCGGGAGACCGTCTTGGCGTGGGCCGGGTCGTCGGCGAGGTTCGTCATCTCGTACGGATCGTTGGTGCGGTCGTAGAGCTCGGCCTCACCGGTCGTCAGCTCGACGTAGGTCCACCGCCCCACGCGCACGCCGGACCAGAGCCGCGAGGTGCCGTCCGAGGTCGGCCACGCCTCGATCGGGACGACACGGGTCTGTTCGGGCGCACGCAGCCACGGCAGGATGTCGATGCCGTCGGCCTCGTGCGGGTCATCGGCGCCGGCAGCCGAGAGCAGGGTCGTGGCGATGTCCGGGTTGGTCAGCGTGGTCCCGACCTCGCGCCCCTTCGGTACGCCGGGACCGCTCATCAGCACGGGGATCCGCAACGACTCCTCGTAGTACCAGAGCTTGCCGTTGAAGTTGTGGTAGCCGCTCGAGAAGCCGTTGTCGGAGGTGAACACGACCAGGGTGCGCGCCAGGTCGCCGCTCTTCTTCAGCCCACCGAGCAGGGAGGCGATGTTGCGGTCCAGGCTGCGCGCCGACTCGATCCGGCGCTGGTAGGAGAGCCGGTAGGCGTCCTTCTCGATCTGCGAGGGGTTCTTCCGCGACGGGGACCCCTTCGGGAACTTCTTGCGCGCCTCCGGGAACAGGTTGGGCTGCTGCGGGATCGGCTCGTCGGCGTACTTGTCCCGGTCCTGCTTGTCCGGCACCGGCACGCCGATCGCGCCCTTGGTGCCCGGGAAGCGCTGCTTGGGGTCACCCTTCTCCGTCGGCCCGCCGATGTGCGGTGCCACGTAGTTGACCCACTGGAACCACGGCTTCGCCTCGGCCCCGGGCTTCTTCCTCGCGTCGGTCAGCGCCGCCTTCGCCTGCTGGGTGATGACAGTGGTCGAGTAGCCCTTCGGCTTGACCAGGCGACCGTTGACGTTGAACTTCGCGCCCAGATAGTTGTAGGTCGAAGGGTCGACGGTCGCGCGCCACTCGTCCCAGCCTGGGGGCAGGTCGCGCTCGGTCCCAGCGTCGCCGTACTCGTTGAGGTACTTCCCGGTGAACACCGTCGAGTAGCCCGCCTCCTGCAAGGAGGTGGCCAGGGTCTCGGAGTCGTCGAAGGAGGGATAGCCACCCTCGGGGCCGTGGATGGTGTGGGCGCCGTGGTTGTGGGCGTACTGCCCCGAGAGCAGCGAGGCGCGGGCCGGCACGCAGATCGGCGTCGGCGCGACCGCGTCGGTGAAGGTGACGCCGCTGTCGCCCACGAGCTTCTGCACGCTCGGCAGGTAGTCCATGTCGAGGGCGGAGAGGTCGTCGACCGTGATCATCAGCAGGTTGGGCTTCTCGACCGGCATCTCGAAGGCCGGGGTGGCGGTCGAGGGCTGTTCAGAGACGCGCGCGCCCGACGGCTGCTGGGTCGGCGCCTGACCACAGCCCGCCAGCCCCATGACTCCGCCGACGACCCCAGCCACCGCGAGTGCTGCTGCCGAAAGCGTCCAGACCCGCCTGGGTACCGCCACTGATTGTCCTCATCATGCTGGTCGTCTACTGGCCGTGCCGATGGTTCATCCCAGGTCAACGCGCACGTCGCGCTCTCGCCATCCCCGGGCAGGACGCTGGTCCTATGAAGATGGCGCTGGTCACCGAGAGCTTCTTTCCTACCATCGATGGTGTCACAACCACGGTGAAGGCCATCGCCGACCGCATGATCGAGTCGGGCCACGAGGTGCGGTTCATCGCGCCCGGCCCCGGACTCTCGGTCTACCGCAACAGCCGGGTCGTCCGCGTCTCGCCGATCGCCAAGACCGGCCGTCAGGTACGCAGCGCCCTGGAGTCCTTCGAGCCGGACGTCGTGGTCACCTTCGACCCGGGTCGCCTGGGCCGCAAGGCGCTCTCGTCGCCGACAGCAGCCGCCGCGACGACGCTGGTCGTCCAGCAGTCCCCTCTCTCGCCCAAGGCGGCGCTCACCTGGAGCACCTCGATCGCCGCGTACGCCGATGAGATCTTTGTCACAAGCGAGTACCTGCGCCGCACGCTCGCGGCGATCGACGTCGCCGCCGAGGTGTGGGAGCCGGGGGTCGACACGGCCGCCTTCTCGCCCAGTCTGCGCGACGACTGGCTCCACCGCCGCTGGTCCAAGGCGAAGTCCCGGCCCACACCGCTGGTCGTGGTCGGCTACGCGGGCAACCTCGCCAAGAGCCATGGCGTACGCCGCCTCGCCGAGCTCACCGTGGTGCCCGGGATCCGCCTCGTCATCATCGGCGACGGGCCCCAGCGCGGCTGGCTCAAGCAGCGGGTCCCACAGGCGAAGCTGACCGGCCCGCTGGGCACCGGCGACCTGGCCGTCGCACTGGCCTCGCTCGACGTTCTCGTCCACCCCGGCGAGGAGGAGGGATGTGGCCACATCCTGCGTGAGGCCGCGGCCAGCGCCCTCCCGGTGGTCGCCCCGCGCGCCGGCGCGGCGGCTGAGATCGTCCAGCACATGGAGACCGGACTGCTCTACAACCCTGCCCGCGCCCGGGAGCTCGCGGACGCGGTCGCCTCGGTCGTCTCCGACCCCCGGCGGCACCTGCTCGGCGACCGCGGTCGGGAGCTGGTCGCGACGCGACCGTGGACCGATGCGGTCGACGAGCTGCTGGCCCGTCTGGTCGCACTGACCGAGGCCCGGTCCTCACGACCTCACGCCATCGCCGCGGAGAATGCACACCCTGCTGTTAGGCTTGCCTAACCCGTTCTCAAGATACTCGTCAGTAACCCCACCCGCCCGCGCAGCGACGAAAATGTCACATACTCCCTGCGTACAAGTTCGGGTATGAGGGGTAGTAGCGTGCGTGCCGTGGCAACCACGACTCTGATCAAAGGCGCGCGGTCGACGCGCTCAACGATCGCCCTGAAGCTCCTTATGGCGGCCAGCGGCATCGTCTTCATCCTGTTTGTGCTGGTGCACATGTACGGCAACCTCAAAGCCTTCAGCGGCGAGATGGCCTACAACGAGTACGCCGAGCACCTGCGTACGTTCGGGGAGCCGTACCTTCCGTACGGCGGCCTCCTCTGGATCCTCCGGGTGGTGCTCCTGGGCTCGCTGGTCGCGCACGTCGGCGCCGCGGTGGCGCTCTCCATGCGTGCGCACGCCCAGCGGCCCGTCAAGTACGCGGTGAAGAAGAACAAGGCTTCGTCGCTCTCCTCGCGCACCATGCGCTGGGGCGGCGTGACCCTGCTCGTCTTCATCATCTGGCACCTGCTCCACTTCACCATCGTGAAGATCAACGTGGGCACGGGCGGGCAGGCCCCGGACATCACCGAGAACCCCTACCGGCTCCTGGTGAACTCCTTCCTGCCGGAGCAGTGGTGGATGGTCGCCATCTACCTGTTCGCGATGCTCGCGCTCGCGTTCCACCTGCACCACGGCACCTTCAGCGCCATCCAGACGCTCGGGTTCACCAACACCGCTGAGTCGCGTGCCAGGGCCCGCGTCGCCGGCTGGGTCGTCGCGATCGTGATCGCCGGCGGCTTCTCGCTGGTCCCCCTGTTCACCGTCTTCGGCGTCATCTCGTAAGGACATCTGACACATGGCTGCTGGAACCCACTACCTGCCCGGCCTCACCCCGACCAACGAGGCACCGGTCCAGAAATCCGACGACGCCGCGGGCTACTACGTGCTCGGCGACAAGCTCGTCGACCCGAAGGCTCCGACCGGACCGATCGAGGAGCGCTGGACGACCCGCAAGTTCGAGAACCGCCTGGTCAACCCGGCCAACCGCCGCAAGCTGTCGATCATCATCGTCGGCACCGGCCTGGCCGGCGGCGCCGCTGCCGCCACGCTCGGCGAAGCCGGCTACAACGTGAAGTCGTTCTGCTACCAGGACTCCCCGCGTCGCGCCCACTCGATCGCCGCCCAGGGCGGCATCAACGCCGCCAAGAACTACAAGGGCGACGGCGACTCGGCCTACCGGCTCTTCTACGACACGGTCAAGGGCGGCGACTACCGCGCCCGCGAGTCCAACGTCTACCGCCTCGCCGAGGAGTCGGTGAACATCATCGACCAGTGCGTGGCCCAGGGCGTGCCCTTCGCCCGCGAGTACGGCGGTCTGCTCGACAACCGATCCTTCGGTGGCGTGCAGGTGTCGCGTACGTTCTACGCCCGCGGCCAGACGGGGCAGCAGCTCCTCATCGGCGCCTACCAGGCCATGGAGCGCCAGGTCGCCGCCGGCACCGTGGAGCAGTTCACGCGCCACGAGATGCTCGAGCTGATCGTCGCCGACGGCAAGGCCCGCGGCATCATCGCCCGCGACATGGTCACCGGCGAGATCGAGACCCACCTGGCCGACGTGGTCGTGCTCGCGACCGGCGGCTACGGCAACGTCTTCTACCTCTCGACCAACGCGATGGGGTCCAACGTCACCGCCACGTGGCGTGCGCACCGCAAGGGCGCCTACATGGCCAACCCCTGCTACACGCAGATCCACCCGACCTGCATCCCGGTGACCGGCGCCCACCAGTCGAAGCTGACCCTGATGTCGGAGTCGCTGCGTAACGACGGCCGCATCTGGGTGCCCAAGAACGCCGAGGACTGCGCCAAGGACCCGCGTGAGATCCCCGAGGAGGACCGCGACTACTTCCTGGAGCGGATCTACCCCTCCTTCGGAAACCTGGTCCCCCGCGACATCGCCTCGCGCGCCGCGAAGTACATGTGCGACGAGGGCCGCGGTGTCGGTCCGGAGGTCGACGAGACCCAGCCCGACGGCACGGTCAAGAAGTTCCGCCGCGGCGTCTACCTCGACCTGGGTGCCGCGATCGAGCGCCTCGGCAAGGCCGCGATCGAGGAGAAGTACGACAACCTCCTCGACATGTACGAGCGGATCACGGGTGAGAACCCCTACGAGCTGCCGATGCGCATCTACCCCGCCGTCCACTACGTCATGGGCGGCCTGTGGGTCGACTACGAACTCTCGACCAACATCGAGGGTCTCTACTGCACCGGTGAGGCCAACTTCTCCGACCACGGCGCGAACCGCCTCGGCGCCTCGGCGCTGATGCAGGGTCTGGCCGACGGCTACTTCGTGCTCCCGAACACCATCCGCGAGTACCTCGCCGACGGGCCGTTCGAGCCCATCTCCGAGGACCACCCGGCGGTCGTCGAGGCGAAGCAGTCCGTCCAGGAGCGGATCGACAAGTTCATGTCGATCAACGGCACCCGCTCGGTCGAGTCGATCCACAAGGAGCTCGGCCTGATCATGTGGGAGTACTGCGGCATGGAGCGGACCGAGGAGGGCCTCAAGAAGGCCATCGGCCTGATCCGCGAGCTCAAGAAGGAGTTCTGGACCAACGTCAAGGTCCTCGGCTCGGCCGACTCCCTCAACCAGGACCTCGAGAAGGCCGGCCGTGTCGCCGACTTCATCGAGCTCGGTGAGCTCATGTGCATCGACGCGCTCAACCGGCGCGAGTCCTGCGGCGGCCACTTCCGAGGCGAGTCGCAGACCGAGGACGGCGAGGCGATGCGTCACGACGACGAGTTCGCCTACGTCGCGGCCTGGGAGTTCGGTGGCGAGGACGGCGCCCCGGTCCTCCACAAGGAAGATCTGATCTACACCGCCATCGAGATGAAGCAGAGGTCCTACAAGTGAAGCTCACCCTCAAGATCTGGCGGCAGGCCGACGCGTCCGAGAAGGGTGCGCTCAAGACGTACGAGCTGGACGGGGTGTCCTCGGACATGTCGTTCCTCGAGATGCTCGACCTGCTCAACGAGCAGCTCCTGCACAACGACGAGGAGCCGGTCGCGTTCGACTCCGACTGTCGCGAGGGCATCTGCGGCATGTGTTCGCTGATGATCAACGGCGAGGCACACGGCCCGGAGGTCACCACGACCTGCCAGCTCCACATGCGCTCCTTCAACGACGGTGACACCATCACCATCGAGCCGTGGCGCGCCTCGTCGTTCCCGATCGTCAAGGACCTGATCGTCGACCGCTCCGCGTTCGACCGGATCATCCAGAACGGCGGCTACATCTCGGCCAACACCGGCTCGGCCCCCGAGGCCAACTCGGTTCCGGCCCCGCGTGACAAGGCCATGCGGGCGTTCAACACGGCCACCTGCATCGGCTGCGGCGCCTGCGTCGCCGCCTGCCCCAACGGCTCCGCCTCGCTGTTCCTCGGCGCGAAGATCACCCACCTCGGTGAGCTGCCGCAGGGCCAGCCGGAGCGCTACTCCCGCGTGCAGTCCATGGTCGGCCAGCACGACGCCGAGGGCTTCGGTGGCTGCACCAACATCGGTGAGTGCGCCTCCGCCTGCCCCAAGGAGATCCCGCTAGACGTGATCTCGCAGCTGAACAAGGACCTGCGCAAGTCGCTCATCCTCGGCTGACGTCTGGTTCCAACCGAAGGGCCGCCCTCCCGTGTGGAGGCGGCCCTTCGGCCGTTTCCCGGTACGACGGGACGTTCTTGTCGGTTACCGACGGGTAGTGCGACCAGAACGTCCCGTCGCATCTGCACCAGCTCAGCCTCAGGCGGCTCGGTGTCTCAGGAAGCGCTCGCGGTCGGCGGCCGTCAGTGAGCGGCGCTGCTCGACCGTGACCGTGGGCGTCCACCACGCCGGTGGATCGACCGTCCATCGACGCTCCGGTCCGAGGCGCAGCACTCGTTCCCGCGCTTCCTTCGTACGTCGCAGGAACTGAGTGGGGTCACGCCGGTCGATCGAGGTCATGGTGACGTACTCCAGGCCGGCTCTACGGAAGAGGCTCTCCCGTTGGATGTCGCTGGCACGGCGCTCGCCGGCGAGGTGTAGGCCGCCGTCGTACTCACCGACGACCCCGGCCTCGACGTCGAGCAGATCTGGAGTGCCGATGTGGTTTCCGGCGAGGTCGAAGATCGGGTGGTTGCACAGTGGACGCGGCAGCCCGAGATCGAGCTCCCAGTGCAGGCGCATCTCGGGTTCCATCGGCGACCAGCTGTTCTCGTCGGCGAGTCCGATGGCCTGGCGGAGCTGTTCGACTCCGTACCAACCGTTGAGCGTGCCGGCGTGCTCGACCAGCTCGGCGATCGATATGCGGTCGGTCTGCAGCGCCATGTCGAGCACGACCACCGCTCGCCAAAGCGACGAGGCACGGCGCGCCTCGTAAGCCGCCGAACGGAGCGGATGGGTTCCGCTGACTCCATCGAGGACGTACCACTGACTCAGCGGCAACCGCTCCGCCGTGAGCAGGATGCCCGGCCGGCTTCGGTAACGATGGTTGGTGATGACGATCGGTACGGGCCTCGCATTGCCGTTCCCGTCGAGGCCGTCGAACCAGCGCGCTCCGGCCCAGGCGAAGGCCGCCCAGCCGGTGACGTGGCCTCCAGGAATCTCCGTCGCTGCCTCCAGCACCCGCTGCTGAGGTCGGTCGGAGTCGACGGAGGCGGGGACGTACAAACCAGGTCCGGTCCGACGCCAGGCGCTCCCCCGCACCTGCCTGGGCGTCGGCCCCCTCTTCCCCGTCGGATCCACGCGCACCGGCGCGACGAGCCCAAGCCCCCGGTCACCATGAGGTGCCGGGCGAAAGTGAGCCGTCCGAGAAGTCATAGAGGGATGGTGAGCCAGATGCGATCGACACGCACCCGCAATCCGAACCCCTGTGGATAACTCGCCCAGCAACAGATACGACGGGACGTTCTTGTCGGCCTACCAGTGGGTAATGGACAAGTACGTCCCGTCGTATCGCTATCGGGGAACCTCAGACAACCGTGAGCTTGACCTCGATGTTGCCGCGGGTGGCGTTGGAGTACGGGCAGACCTGGTGGGCCTGCTCGGCGAGCTGCTGGGCGGTCGCGGCGTCGGCGCCGGGGATGGTCACCTCGAGCTGTACGGCGAGGCCGAAGCCGCCTTGGCCGTTCTCACCGATGCTCACGTCGGCGACGACCTCGGAGTCGGTCATGTCGACCTTGGCCTTGCCTGCGACGAGCTTGAGGGCCGAGTGGAAGCAGGCGGCGTAGCCGGCGGCGAAGAGCTGCTCGGGGTTGGTGGCACCGCCGGCGCCACCCATCTCCTTGGGGATGCGGACGTCGGCGTCGATGAGACCGTCGGAGGACTGGACGTGCCCGTTGCGGGCGTCGCCGGTGCTGACTGCGGTGGCTGTGTAGATCGGTGTCATGCGCACAACTATATTGCGCACAACTTAATAGCGCAAGGGGGTAGACTGGTCGATGTGTCCGGACGTACCTATCCGCAGCTCTCGCTCGACCTTCAGCTCTGCTTCCCGCTGTACGCAGCGACCAGAGCCGTCACGAAGCGCTATGCGACCCTGCTCAAGGACACCGGGCTGACCTATCCGCAGTATCTGGTGATGCTGGTGCTCTGGGAGAGCGAGGAGCCGCTCTCGGTGACCTCCCTCGGCCAGCGGCTGCGGCTCGACTCAGGCACGCTGACGCCGCTGCTCAAGCGGCTCGAGGCCGCCGGGCTGGTGCGGCGCGACCGCGACCCCGGCGACGAGCGCCGGGTGCTGGTCAGCCTGACCGAGGACGGCCGGAACCTGGAGGAGCAGGTCGCCAGCGTGCCGCAGGAGCTCGGCGCATCGATGGGGATCACCCGTGACGAGGCGCTCGCGCTACGCGACCAGCTCACCGAGCTGGTCGACCACCTCGACACGGCCGAGTCCTCCTGAGGGCTATCCCCTGGTCAGCAGCCGCTGTACGCCCAGCTTGATCAGCAGGCCGCCGAGGAGAACATCGACGACCACGAGCACCGCATGGGCGAGGTAGTAGGGCTTCGGACGCGTCTGCTCCGGGTCCTTGGCGGTCTTGACGAGGTTGCGGCCGAAGTTGGTCCAGATCGCGATCGTCCAGACCCCGATGACCAGAAGGAGCGCGCCGTCAGTCTTCTCGAGCTTCATGGGTACGACTCTCTCATCCGCCGGCCAAGCCCCGCCGGTCAGCAGCCCGTAAAGCGGGCGATCACGTCGATGCAGCCTCGGAGCTGGGTTCGGCCGGGGTAGCCCCCACGTGTGCGAAGCACGCGGCGTACAGGATCACCATCGAGGTGTAGTGGATCCAGACGACCAGGATGAGGGCGATGCCGAAGGCCTGGAAGGCGGGCTGTCCCTGGGTGGCCGTGAGCAGCAGGGCCGAGGCCTGCTTGAGGATCTCGAAGCCGATCGCGCCGAGCACTGCTCCGGCCCACAGGGGGCGCTTCGGGTTGTCGTTCTGGGGAGCCAGGTGGAACATCGCGAAGAAGAGCACCGTGTTGGCCGCGAGGCCGAGCACCAGGGTGAGGAGGACGATCAGCCAGCCGAAGCCTTCGTCGAGGCCGATCCAGTCCAGGACGTTGACCGAGAAGGTGCGTACGAGGCCGGTGAACGCCACCGCGACCAGCAGGATCAGGCCGAGCCCGATCAGTGCGACCAGGTCACGGGCCTTGGCCGCCAGGAAGCCCGGCTGCTCCTCGTCGGGCACCAGGAAGACCGCCTCGAGGGCCTTGCGAAGTCCGTCGATGAAGCCGAGACCGGCGTAGAGCAGACCGATGACACCGATGATCCCGACCGCGCCGGCCGCACTCTCGATGTCGGCGATCTTCAGCTGTCCGGGACCGTCGCCGACCAGCCCGGGTAGGACATGGTCGATCGCCTCGACGAGGTCGCTCTCGGCTCCGGAGTAGACCTGGGCGATCTGGCCCACGGCGAAGAACGCGAGCGCGAGGATCGGGAAGGTCGACAGGAAACCGAAGTAGGTGATCGCGCCGGCCTGCTGGGCGGCGCCCACCTCGCCGTAGTGCTCCTGGGTGCGCACCAGCCGATCCAGCGCCGGGAAGCGCGCGCGCAGCTCGGCGATCTTTGCCTTGACCTTGTCCTTCATCCCGAGATCCCCCATCCGTCGTTCGTGGGCGGACCCGAGCCCGCCTCAACCGGTCAGTGCTGCTCTCAGCGCGAACTCCCGCGTCGGGCGCCAGCCATCCGTGTCGTCGTGGACATAGAGGTGGAACTCCTCGACCGACCACTCGCACTCGAAGTCGGCCAGCTCACCGAAAGCCTTGTCGAGGCTAGCGTCGGGAAGGTCGTGAGCGATCGTGACATGCGGGTGATAGGGAAACGTGAGCTTCTGGTCGAGCGGCCCCTGCCGGACCGCGTTGGCCAGCTGTTCGCAGCCCGAGATGCCCTGCACCACTGCCACGAACACCACCGGCGAGACCGGCCGGAAGGTGCCGGTGCCACGCAGGTGCACGCTGAACGGGGCGACCCGCGAGGCTGCGGACTCGAGATGGCTCTCGACGTCCGGCAGCAGGTCGTCGTGGATCTCCGTCGGGGGCACAAGAGTGATGTGCGTCGGGATCATGGTCGCCGTCGCGTCCCCGAGAGACGTCCGGTAGTCCTGGAGCTGACTTGCCCATGGCTCCGGGATAGCAATGGCAACACCGATGGTGCGCATGCGCCGACCTTACTAGCCGAGCGGCGACGCGGGGGCCACAAAGCCAACCCGCTCGTAGACGTCGGCCAGAGTCTTGCGGGCGACCACGCCTGCCTTCTCCGCACCCTGCTGCAGGATGCCGTCGAGGTACGCCCGGTCCTCGAGGACCTCGAAGGTCTTCTCCCGGAACGGGGTGACGTAGTCGACGACGACCTCGGCGAGATCCTTCTTCAGATCGCCGTAGCCCTTGCCGGCGTACTTGCCGACCAGGGTCTCGATCTCGGAGCCGGTCAGCGCGGAGTAGATCCGGAGCAGGTTGGAGACGCCCGGCTTGGCCTCCTCGTCGAAGCGGATCTCCATCTCCGAGTCGGTGACCGCGGAGCGGATCTTCTTCGCCGAGACCTTCGGGTCGTCGAGCATGTCGATCAGGCCGGTCGGGCTCGAGGCCGACTTGGACATCTTGATCGCCGGGTCCTGGAGGTCGTAGATCTTCGCGACCTCCTTGAGGATGTAGGGCTCGGGCAGCCGGAACGTCTTCTTGTAACGGCTGTTGAACCGCTGCGCGAGGTCGCGGGTCAGCTCGAGGTGCTGTCGCTGGTCCTCGCCGACCGGGACGTACGCCGGGCGGTAGAGCAGGATGTCGGCGGCCATCAGCATCGGGTAGGAGAACAGGCCGACCGAAGCCGCGCCCTCACCGCCCTTGGCGGACTTGTCCTTGAACTGGGTCATCCGCCGGGCCTCACCGAACGAGGTGATGCACTGCATCACCCAGCCGAGCTGAGCGTGCTCGGGCAGGTGGGACTGAACGAAGATCGCGGACCGCTCCGGGTCGACACCGGCGGCCAGCAGCTGGGCGGCGGCCCGCCGCGTACGCTCGCGGAGCACCTTCGGGTCCTGCTCGACCGTGATCGCGTGGAGGTCGGCGATGAAGAAGAACGGCTCGTGCTCCTCCTGCAGGTTCACCCACTGCCGGACCGCGCCGAGATAGTTGCCGAGGTGGTAGGAGTCCGCCGTCGGCTGGATGCCGGAAAGGACCCTGGGCCTAGTCGTAGGAGCAGTGCTGCCGGTCATGTGCGCATTCTGTCAGCCACCCGCCGAAAGGCTCGAAATGGTGGGAGGAAGAGGATCGAGAACCGATCCGTACGAGCTGTGGACCCTGCCCGCGGCACCGACCTGCGTGCCGGCCATGGGCCTCGGCGCCCCCCGTGATCAACGTCGAGGACCGTGGTCGCCCGCGGTCTTCTCGAAGGCCGCGGGCAGGATCCGCATGCCCCCTCAACGACAGATTCTCGATGGAGTTATCGAACAGGTGCATCCAATTTCTTACGAGTTTGTGGACCTCCTGAGAGGCTCTACTCAGAGGGGATTCGATGGCCCGTCAAATGCCCTTTTCCCGCCCGACACATGCCCCTGTTAGCCTGTTTGGTCGACCCGCGGATCCTCCAAGGGGTCCGCAGCCTCGGGCCAGCTGCCGAATCGGCCTCGAGGCCAGGCGACCCTCGAGGAGACTTGTGAACGACACGTCCGCTGCCAACGCACGCATGCTGCTTGCGACCGATCTGGACGGAACCTTCCTAGCCGGCGACCCCGAGGCGAAGGTCAAGCTGTACCAGACGCTGAGCCGCCGCGAGGACGTACTGCTGTCCTTCGTCACCGGTCGTGGGCTGGAGTCGGTGCTGCCGCTGCTCGCCGACCCGACCATCCCGACGCCCGACTTCATCATCTGCGACGTCGGCGCCACCATCGTGACCGGACACGACCTGCTCGCCGTCGAGCCCATCCAGCAGGAGATCGCCGCCAAGTGGCCGGGCGAGCTCACCGTGCTCGAGAAGATCGGCGACCGCCCCGGACTGGTCCGGCAGAACGTGCCCCAGGACCGCCGGGTCTCCTACTTCTGCGACCCCGAGGCCGTCACCGACGACCTCGCCCCGCTGGTCGCGCAGATCGGCTGCGACCTGCTCTACTCCGCCAGCCACTACCTCGACGTGCTGCCCGGCGGGATCAACAAGGGCCACACCGTGACGAAGCTCGTCGAGCACCTCGGCATCCCCAAGGACCGCGTGCTGGTGGCCGGCGACACCCTCAACGACCTGTCGATGTACGACATCGGGTTCCCGGGTGTCTGCGTCGGCGAGGCCGAGGACCTGCTGCTGGACGCGACCCGCGACAAGGAACGTACGTTCCACGCCACCGCCCCTGGCACCGGCGGGATCCTGCAGGCGATCAGTCACTTCAACCTGCTCGACGACGAGCACATCTACGACCCGGAGAACGACGCCGACGACCCGGGGAAGTCCGACCTCGTCATGGTCTACCACCGCCTCCCCTATGACGAGGTCATCGAGGACGGCGAGGTCAAGCGCCGGCGACCGAAGTCGCCCAACGGCATCATCCCGACGCTGCTCTCCTTCTTCACCGAGCGCACCGGATCCTGGGTCGCCTGGTCCATCGACGACCCCAAGCGCGGCAAGTTCGCCACCCACACGGTCGTCGATCCCAAGCTCTACCCGGGCCTGGTGGCCTCCCGGCTGCCGCTGTCGAAGAAGGAGGTCGACGTCTTCTACAAGCGCTTCTCCAAGGAAGCGTTCTGGCCGCTGCTGCACACCTTCTGGGAACGCGCGAAGTTCAAGGAGGAGGACTGGAAGGTCTATTGCCAGGTCAACAGGGCCTTCGCCGAGCAGGCGGCGGCCGAGGCGGCGTACGGGGGCATCGTCTGGATCCACGACTACAACCTGTGGATGGTGCCGGCCTACCTGCGGGAGATGCGGCCGGACGTGAAGATCGCGTTCCTGCACCACACCCACTTCCCCGGCGCGGACGTGTTCAACGTGGTGCCGTGGCGCCGCGAGATCATCGGCTCGCTGCTGCAGTGCGACTACATCTCGTTCCACATCCCCCGCCAGGTCGAGAACTTCGTCGACGTGGCCCGCGGCGTGGCGCCGGTCGAGGTGGTCGAGACCGAGGACTGTGCTCCCCGCTTCCGGACCTACGGCTTCGCGCTGGGTCTCGACGTGATGCCTTCGGTCATCGACGTCGGTGGACGTCGGGTGCACCTGGGCGCCAACCCGGTCAGTGTCGACACGAAGCGGATCGAGCAGACTCTGGCCTCCCCCGCGGTGCAGAGCTCGATCGCTCGGGTGAAGGACGAGTTCGAGGGCCAGCGGATCGCGCTGGCCGTATCGCGGCTCGACTACACCAAGGGCGTGCTGCAGCAGCTCGAGGCCTTCGAGCGGGCGCTGCTCGAGGACCCGTCGCTGATGGGCGAGCTGTCACTGGTGCTGGTATGCGTGCCCGCGGCCGGCGAGATGACCGTCTACAAGACGCTGCAGAACCAGATCGAGCAGGCGGTCGGGCGGATCAACGGCCGGTTCTCGCGGATGGGCTGGATGCCGGTCCACTTCTACTTCCGGCCGATCCCGTTCGAGGAGCTGCTGGCCTACTACGCCAACGCCGACGTCATGTGGATCACCCCGCTGCGCGACGGCCTCAACCTGGTCGCGAAGGAGTACGCCGCGGTCCACGGTCTCCTCGGCACGAGCGGCACCCTGGTGCTCTCCGAGTTCGCCGGGGCTGCCGCCGAACTGCGCGGCGCGGTGCTGACCAACCCCCACGACGTCTCCGACATGGTCCGGGTCTTCCTGCAGGCCGTCGATATGGACGAGGCCGAGGCCAAGGACCGGATGCGCGGGCTCCGGGACACCATCCGCCACCACGACTCCAAGGCCTGGGCCGACGGGTTCCTGGCGGCGGTCGAGGCGGCCACCGCCACGGACGGCAACGAAGAGGCCCTCTAGGCCCTACGCCGGTGGATGCTGGTGCTCCACAGCAGCACCAGCATCCCGGCGGCGGCCAGGCCGGCGCCTACCAACGGCGCCTCGCGGACGCTCCAGACGTCGAGGGCCATGCCACCGGCGAAGGCACCGAGAGCGTTGGCGATGTTGAGGCTCGCGTGGTTCATCGCCGCCCCGAGGGTCACCGCGTCATCGGCGACGTCCATCAGGCGCACCTGCAGGTTGATCACCAGCACCGACGCCACGGCGGTGGTCAGGAAGGCGACCGGTGCGAGCCACCACCCGGCCGGGGCGACCAGCCAGAAGAGCGTCAGCACCGCCACCATGCCCAGGCTGCTCGCGAGCAGTGAGCCCATCACAGACCAGCGGGCCAGCTCCCCGGCGACCCAGGTGCCGACGACCATCCCGGTGCCGAACGCGAAGACGAACCAGGGCACCGCTCCTTCGGCCAGGCCGGCGGTGTCGGTGACGATCGGGGAGATGTAGGAGTAAGCCGCGAACATGCCGCCGAACCCGATCGCACCCGCGAGCATCGTCAGCCAGACCTGCTTGTTGGTGAAGAACCGGCTGGCCTCGCTGCGGCCGGTCGCGTTCGGGTCGCCCGGGAAGTGGGGCACCGAGAGCTGCACCAGGACCACGGTCAGCAGAGCGAGGCCTGCTGCGGCTGCGTACGGTGCCCGCCAGCCGGCGGTCTGACCGAGCCAGGTCGCGAACGGGACGCCGATCACGTTGGCGACCGAGAGCCCGAGCATCACCAGGGCCACCGCTCGCCCGCGGTGCTTCGGTGCGGCCATCGACGTCGCGACGATGGTCGCGACGCCGAAGTAGGCGCCGTGCGGGAGCCCGTCGAGGAACCTCGCGACCAGCAGCATCTTGTAGTCGACGGCGACGGCGCTGAGCAGGTTGAACAGCGCGTACGCCGCCATCAGCGACAGCAGCAGTCCCTTGCGCGGAAGGTGGGCGACGAAGAACGAGAGGATCGGTACGCCGACCACCACCCCGACCGCGTAAGCGCTGATCAGGTGGCCGGCCGTGGAGGTTCCGACACCGACGCCCTCGGCGATCTCGGGCAGCACGCCCATGGTGACGAACTCGGTCGTACCGATCGCGAACCCACCCGTCGCGAGGGCGAGCATGGCGATCACGAACTGGACGGTGGTGACCGGTCTGACGGCGGTCTCGGGGCTGGCGGTGTCGGTCACTACTGCCTAACCTTCGGCGATTTGTGGGCTATTCCGTGAATCGGTGTGACGCGAGTCCCGATGCCCACCGCTTCGTCAACTCTGGTTGACACGAGGGCGTTGTCAACCTATATTGACAGCATGACGGATGCGAAGGACCTTGCCGAGTCGGCCGCGAGCGCCGACCCGAGCACCGGGTTGCGAGCCGCGCTCGCACTGCGCCGCCTCGCCGACTCGCTGGAGCGGCTGCAGGTGGCGAACGCCCGCCGACAGGGATGGGCCTGGCAGGAGATCGCCGACGCGCTGGAGGTCAGCCGACAGGCGGTCCACAAGAAGTACGCGAAGGAGATGTGATGTTCGAGAGGTTCACCAGGCCGGCCCGCGATGCGGTGACCGCGGCCCAGACGTACGCCGCCGACCTCGGTCACGAGCGCATCGGCGACGACCACCTGCTGCTGGCGATCGGCTCCAGCGCAGGCTCGTCCGCCGCCCAGGCGCTCGCCGAGGCCGGGGTCGATGCAGCTGCGCTGCGGGCGGAGATCGAGCGGGCCCACGGGCGTCTCGGCAACGACGACGCCGACGCGCTGTCCACGCTCGGGATCGACCTGGACGCGGTGCGCTCCAAGGTGGAGGAGGTGTTCGGTGCCGGCGCCCTGGACAGCGGGAAGCCACGCCGCCGGCTAGGCGGGCACATCCCTTTCACCAAGGACGCGAAGAAGGTCCTCGAGCTCTCGCTGCGCGAGGCGATCCGACTCAAGGACCGCTCGATCGGCACCGAGCACATCCTGCTCGGCATCCTTCGCGCGGAGGGGGAAGGACATGCTGCCCTACAGGCCCTCGGCGTGGATGCTGCTGCGCTGCGCCACACGCTCGAGCACGGCGAGGCCGCCTGAGGTCTCACCCCCGCCTCCCGAGGAGGCGGGGGTCAGCCGGCCAGGTGGGACCAGGCCGGAGCCAGCTCGGTCCACGGACCCACAGCCGCGATCTCGCCGTCGACCATGACGACGACCCGGTCGGCCTGGGCGAGAGCGGCTCGTTTCGAGGTGGCGCCGATGACCGTCGTGTGCCGGTCACGCAGCGCCCGCCAGAGCTCGATCTCGGTGGCCGCGTCGAGCGCACTGGAGACGTCGTCGGCCAGGAGCAGCTCGGTGTCGGCGGCCAGCGCTCGCGCCAGGGCGAGACGCTGGACCTGTCCCCCGGAGAGGCGTACGCCACGGTGACCGACGATCGCGTCCGCGCCGCCCGCCTCCTTGACGTCGAGCTCGAGCCGCGCGTCGGCGACCGGGCTGTCGAACGGCCGGTCGTGGCCCAGGCGGATGTTGTCGGCGAACGTGCCGGAGAGCACCCGCGGCACCTGGGCGACGTACGCCACCTGCCCGGGCCTCAGGAAGGACTGCGTGTCCTGGACCAGCTCGTCGTTCCACCGGATCGTGCCGGTGTGCTCGATCAGGCCGGCCAGCGACGCCAGCAGGGACGACTTGCCGGAGCCGACCTGCCCCACGAGGAGGACCAGCTCGCCGCGCGAGATCGTGAGCGAGACGTCGGAGACGCCGATCGTGCCGTCGTCGTGGACCGCCGACAGGGCCGAGAGCTCGAGGGACTCGAGCGGCACCTGCTCGACCGGACCCGGATCCGGCGCGTCACCGGAGACCAGGTCGACGCCCGGCGGCAGATCCATCAGGTCTCGACCGCCGGCGAACCGGCTGGTCTCCTTCTGCCACGCACGCGTGCCCGGAGCCTCGGTGACGACCATGCCGGCCACCCGGCCGAACCAGTCGAAGCCCGAGACCGCGTTGGCGACCAGCAGCGCGGTGGCCAGACCCCAGCCGCCGCCGAAGTAGATCCCCCAGGCAGCCACGACTCCGCACTGCACCATGAGCGCGGGAACCCCGTCGAGGAACGCCTGCACCCGGTGTTCCTTCACCGCTGCCTCGACCCGGCCCGAGTCGACGTGCTGCAGGTGGGCGTGGACCTGCGGGGTGGCCGCGGCCAGCTTCACGGTGCGTACGGACTCCAGCGCGGAGACCACCGCGCGGCCGAACCGCGCGCGAGCGGCGGAGGAGGCCGCAGCCGAGCGGCCGGCGATCGGCCGACCGACCGCGGAGGCCAGCGCCGAGGCGATCATGACGACCAGGAGCACGGCGCCCGCGAGCGCGGTGCCGGCGAGCAGGGCGGTGATCGTCGCGATGACGAGACCGTTGACGAAGTCGACCCAGCGGTCGGCGTAGCGGGCGTAACGGTCGGCGTCCATCGAGCGTGCGACGACCTCGCCCGGCGGCGTACGCGTCAGGCGGTGCTGGCTGGTCTGACCGTAGAGCACGGCCATCCGGGCACGCAGCATGACCTCGATCCACCAGCGCGGGTAGCGGTAGAAGGCGTCGGCGAGCATCAGCGGCGCGGCCAGCAGGCTGACCACGAGCAGCACCGACATCACCGTCGGCCTGCCGCCGTCCTGCAGCGACTCGACGATCCGGCCCCACAGGAGCCCGGTGAAGGCACCCTGCGCACCGGTCATCGACGCGAACAGGAACAGCAGCGCACCCGCGACGCCCCACTCGGGGCGCAGGAACAGGACGTGCAGCATCCCACGGGCGAGCGACGGCCCGGTGCCGACTTCGGGGACGTCCGGCGGGGCGCCCGAGCGGCGCTTGCCGCCCACGTTGCCCTCCGCGACGTGATCGAGGGTGGAGTGGTCGACGGGCTTGGCAGCCGGCGAAGGCGAGTCGTGGTGATCGGTGCGGCTGGCCTCGAGCAGGTCGTGGAACGGCCCCGGCGTGGTCGCCAGCGAGGCCCGCAGGCCGTGCTGGATAACCCGGCCGTGGTCGAGCACGGCCACGTGCGGCGCCCGCTCGATGGTGGAGAGCCGGTGGGCGATCAGGATGCCCGTACGCCCGGTCAGCAGCCGGTCGGCGGCCGCGACCACCCGGCGCTCGGTGAGCGGGTCCATCCGCGCGGTCGCCTCGTCGAGGACGACCACTCGTACGTCACGCACCAGCAGTCGCGCGAAGGCGACCAGCTGCTCCTCCCCCGCCGACAGCGACGTGCCGCCGGGGCCGAGCAGGGTGTCGAGCCCGTCGGGCAGGCCGGCGACCCACTCCGAGAGCCCGAGCCGGGCGACCGCCCGCTCGATGTCCTCGCGCGGACGCAAGTCGTCGAAGAGGGCGATGTTCTCCGCGAGCGTGCCGGCCAGGATCTCGGTGCGCTGAGTGACCACGCCCACGGAGGCGCGCAACTGCTGCAGGTCGAGGTCGCGTACGTCCACGCCACCCAGGAACACCGAGCCGCGCGGCGGCTCGACGGCCCGGGAGAGCAGCGAGGCGAGCGTCGACTTGCCGGAGCCGGTGCGGCCGACCAGGGCGATGGTGTCGCCGGCCGGCACCGTGAGCGAGATGCCCTGGAGGGCGAAGGTGCCCTCGGCGTAGGAGAAGGTCAGATCGCGCAGGTCGACCTCGAGCGCTCCCCCGTCGGGGACGGGCGCGCCACCTTCGGGCTCCGGCTCGGAGCCCATCATCTGGCGCAGCCGGATGACGGCGCCCAGGCCCGCCTGGATGTCGGGCAGGTGGTTGGCGAGCATCGCGATCTGGCCCACGAACGTGCTCGTGACCAGGAACAGCGTCACCAGCGCGCTGATCCCGAGACGGTCGTTCGCGGCGAGCGCCACTCCGGCCAGACCGATGCCGGCCAGCAGGGAGTGCAGCAGCAGGCCGGCGCGTCGGCCGACCTTCGCCTCGACCGTGACGACCGCACGGAACCTCTCGTGGACCGTCGCCGACAGCCGCGCCACCCGGGCGACGACGTGGTCCTGGCCCAGGCTCGTACGCAGATCGTCACGCCCCGCGATGCCCTCCTCGAGCACCGCGGCATGGTCGGTCCACGAGGCCTCCTCGATGACCTTGAGCTCGGAGATCTTGCTCAGCAGCCGGCGGATGACGAACCAGGTCACCGCGGCGAGCAGCGGGAACAGGATCGCCGCCGGCCACCAGGTGAAGCTGGCCACGATCCACATCGGCAGCGCCGCGAAGATCGAGCGGAACAGCATCCACAGCTGCCAGCGCAGCAGGTTGCCGACCTCGTGGGAGTCGTCGTCGACCCGGTCGAGGATCTCGCCGACGGCCTGCTCGCTCAGCTCGGAGAGCGGCTGTCGCATGGCAGCCTGGAGCACGTCCTCGCGCAGCTTGCCCTCGGCCCGGTCGGAGACCCCGACCCAGGCGATCTTGGCGGTCGAGTCGATCAGCGAGGCGCCGATCACGCACAGCGCCAGCCAGCCGACCAGGCTCGCGGTCGGGTTCTCCGCCAGCCGTCCGGCCACGACAGTGCCGATCGACTGGGCCACCATGGCCACCGCCAGCGCGATCAGCGCGGCGCCCGTCACCGGCCCCTTCAGGCGTCGCCAGTCGACCTGCCGGCTCGGGTCGGCAGGGTCGGTGGGGACTCCAAGAGCCTTGCCTGAGGTGGGCACGGGCGGAGTCGAGAGCGTCGCAGTCATCAGAAGATCACGGTAAGTGCGACCACCGACACTCGCCTAAAGGTTTTCCGCCCTCACCCGCCAGCAAACACCACGCTGACCTGCATCTATAGGAATCAGAAGAAAGATCTGGAGAGCAAAGTCACGTACGCCCGGAAGGTGTCCCGAAATGGGACGACGGCCCGGCACGGAGTCCGTGCCAGGCCGTCGTGAGGTGGATCAGAGAGAGTCGATCGCCTCGTTGAGCGTCGCGGAGGGACGCATCACGGCGGTGACCTTCTCGGGGTCGGGCAGGTAGTAGCCGCCGATGTCGGCGGGCTTGCCCTGGACCGCGAGGAGCTCCTCGACGATCTTGGCCTCGTTGGCCGCGAGGGTCTCGGCGAGGCCCTTGAACGCGGCGGCGAGCTCGGCGTCCTCGGTCTGCGCGGCGAGCTCCTGGGCCCAGTAGAGACCCAGGTAGAAGTGCGAGCCGCGGTTGTCGGTGGTGCCGAGCTTGCGACCCGGGGAGCGGTCGTTCTCGAGGAAGGTCGCGGTCGCGCGGTCGAGCGCGCCGGCGAGCACCTTCGCGGCCGGGGCGGAAGCCTGCTCGGCGTACTTCTCGAACGAGGGCACCAGCGCGAAGAACTCACCGAGCGAGTCCCAGCGGAGGTAGTCCTGCTCGACCAGCTGCTGCACGTGCTTCGGCGCCGAGCCGCCCGCACCGGTCTCGAACAGACCGCCACCGGCGATCAGCGGGACGATGGAGAGCATCTTCGCCGACGTACCGACCTCGAGGATCGGGAACAGGTCGGTGTTGTAGTCACGCAGCACGTTGCCGGTGACCGAGATGGTGTCCTCACCGTTGCGCAGGCGCTCGAGGGAGTACGCCGTGGCGAGCTCGGGCGAGAGGATCTTGATCTCGAGACCCTCCGTGTCGTGCTCCGTCAGGTAGGTCGCGGCCTTCTTGATCAGCTCGGCGTCGTGGGCGCGCGACTCGTCGAGCCAGAAGATGGCCGGGGTCTTGGAGTCGCGGGCGCGGCTGACGGCGAGCTTGACCCAGTCGCGGACCGGGATGTCCTTGGTCTGGCAGGCGCGCCAGATGTCACCGGCCTCGACGTCGTGCTCGATCAGCACGTCGCCGGCCTTGTTCAGCACCCGGACGGTGCCGGCGGCCTCGATCTGGAAGGTCTTGTCGTGGGAGCCGTACTCCTCGGCCTTCTGCGCCATCAGACCGACGTTGGGGACGGTGCCGATCGCGGCCGGGTCGAGCGGGCCGTTCTTCTTCACGTCGTCGATGACGGTCTGGTAGACGCCGGCATAGGAGGAGTCCGGGATCACCGCGAGGGTGTCGTCCTCGCCGCCGTCGACACCCCAGAGCTTGCCGCCGTTGCGGACCAGGGCCGGGATCGAGGCGTCGATGATGACGTCGGAGGGGACGTGCAGGTTGGTGATGCCCTTGTCGGAGTTGACGTAGGACAGGCGCGGGCCGGCCTCGATCGCGGCCTTGAAGGCGGCCTCGATCTCGGCGCCCTTCTCCAGGCCGGAGAGGCCGGACAGGATCGCGCCCAGGCCGTCGTTGGCGGACAGGCCGGCGGCCTCGAGGTCGGCGCCGTACTTCTCGAAGACGTCCGTGAAGTAGGCCTTCACGACGTGGCCGAAGATGATCGGGTCGGAGACCTTCATCATCGTGGCCTTCAGGTGCAGCGAGAAGAGCACGTCGTCGGCCTTGGCCTTGGCGAGCGCATTCTCGAGGAAGGCGTGCAGGTTGGCCACGGACATGTACGTCGCGTCGACGATCTCGCCCTCGAGCACCGGCAGCTCGGCGAGCAGCGTCACCGTCTCGCCGTCGGACTTCTCGAGCACGATGGAGAGCGTGTCGTCGGCCGGCAGGGTCACGGACTTCTCGTTGGACTTGAAGTCGTGCGAACCCATCGTGGCGACGGTCGTCTTGGAGTCGTCGGAGAAGGGCTTGTTGGTGTGCGGGTGAGCCTTGGCGTACGCCTTGACCGAGCCCGGCGCACGACGGTCGGAATTGCCCTCACGCAGGACCGGGTTCACCGCGGAGCCCTTGACCTTGTCGTACTTGGCCCGGATCTCCTCCTCCTCGGGCGTGCTGGGCGCCTCGGGGTAGTCGGGGATCTGGTAGCCCTGCGTCTGCAGCTCCTTGATCGCGGCCTTCAGCTGCGGGATGGAGGCGGAGATGTTGGGCAGCTTGACGATGTTGGCTTCCGGCGTCTTCGCCAGGTCACCGAGCTCGCCGAGCGCATCGTCGGCCAGGCCGAACTGGGCCAGGATGCGCGAGGCCACGGAGATGTCACGCGTCTCGACCTCGACCCCCGCCTTGGCCGCGTAGGCCGAGACGATCGGAAGGAAGGAGTACGTCGCCAGCAGCGGCGCCTCGTCGGTGTGGGTGTAGATGATTCGTGCGGCCATTGCTGTGGCTACTCCTGACAAGTTGCGATCTGCTTATGACTGAGGCCGGGGACCCGGACGAAGGAAAGTGTCTTGACATCAAGATAACAGAAAGGGTGATGAGACACCGCCCCGCCCCACCTAAGCACCACGATGTGCCGTCGCAAAAGAGTTACTGTGTGTCAACACCTCATGTTGTTCAGGTGACTGCTGATACCTGAGTGCTTCTCGGGTGTCGATGGGTCTGACCGACGTCAACAGACATTGAAGGGTTAAGGGGACATGACTGAGGAATCACTGTCGGCGGCTGAGCCGACCTTCATCCAGAAACTCGCAGCCGAGGTCATCGGGACATTCATTCTGGTGTTCATCGGGTGCGGCTCGGTCGTCGCAATCATCGCCGGCGCCACCCACGCTGGACCCGAGAACGCGATCTGGGGCCTCGAGGTCGCCGCTGTCGGCCTGGCCTTCGGTATCGCCGTCGTGATCGGCGCCTACACCTTCGGTCGCATCTCCGGCGGCCACTTCAACCCGGCGGTGACGCTCGGCGTGGCCACCGCCGGCCGGATCAGCTGGAAGGACGCCGGCGCCTACATCGGCGCGCAGTTCGTCGGCGCAACCATCGGTGCGATCGTGCTGTTCCTCGTCGCGCTCTCCTCGGACTACAACTCGTGGAACGACGGCGGCCTCGGCGCCAACCGCTTCGGCGACGGAGCCGGCACCGGCCTCATCGGCGCGATCCTGGTCGAGCTGGTCCTCACCTTCATCTTCGTCTTCATCATTCTCGGCGTCACCGACGTTCGAGCCGGGACCAACGCCACCGCTGCGCCGCTCGCCATCGGCCTTTCGCTGGCCGCGATCCACTTCGTCGGCATCCCGCTGACCGGCACCTCGGTCAACCCCGCCCGTTCGTTCGGCCCCGCTCTCTTCTCGGGCACCGACGCACTGGCCAACCTCCCGGTCTTCCTGATCGTCCCGGCTCTGGGCGGTGCCGTCGCCGGTTTCGTCTACCCGCTGATCTTCAACAAGGACGGCTCCGAGATCGCGGGTGCCGGCCTCGCCTTCGGCGGCGACAGCATGACTCCGGCCCATAACGTGCCGGCCTGGGACTCCCAGGCCGTCGCTCCCGCGGCCCCGGCCGCGACTCCGGCCGCTGCTCCCGCGGCACCGGCTGCACCGGCGGCTCCTGCCGCGCCGGCCGCGCCCGCTACCCCCGAGACGAGCGACCGCACCATCGTCTCCGGCGGCTCCGGCACCGGTGGCCAGCAGTCCTGGCAGCAGCCGACCCCGGCCGCAGAGGGCGACCTTCCGGTCTACGAGCAGGACGGCTGGCGTTGGGACTACGCCAAGCAGGAATGGGTCCCGATCGAGCAGTAGCCTCGAGAAGGACGAAGGCCGCCCCTCGGGGCGGCCTTCGTCCTATTTGTACGTCTTCATTCTCCTGGAACGGTCACCGCGAGGATCCACAGCGCGCCCGCGGTCAGCGCCAGCAGAGCCACGTCGAACCAGCGGTTGCGGACCGCCAGCATCCCGGCATCCTTCGTACGCAGCACCGCACGCCCCAGCGACGCAGCGCCCACCCCGGCGGCGAGGACGATGATCCCCACCCGCCAGTGGCCGAAGCCGACCAGCCCGAGACCGACGATCGCCGCCGTCAGCACCCCGAGGTAGACGAACCCACCGATGGTCGAGGGGAAGCCGCGTACGTCCTGGGGGTCCGTCTTCTCGTGCTCAGGTGTCGCCACCGCCGGTGCGGGAGCCTCCGGTGTGGTGCTGAGCGGGGGGTGGACGGACACGGTGTCAGAGCCTTTCGAGAGCCTTCTCAGCGCTGAGGACGATATTGGAGAGCAGCATGGCCCGTGTCATCGGACCCACCCCACCCGGGTTCGGCGACACCCAACCAGCCACGTCCCAAACGTCCTCAGCCAGGTCTCCTGCGATCTTACCGTCGACCCGGGAGACGCCGACGTCGAGCAGGGCCGCGCCGGGCTTGATCATGTCCTTGGTGATGATCCCGGGCACGCCCGCGGCAGCCACCACGATGTCGGCGTTGCGGGTGTGGGCAGCCAGGTCGCGGGTGCCGGTGTGGCACAGGGTGACCGTGGCGTTCTCGCTACGGCGGGTGAGCAGCAGGCCCAGCGGACGACCGACGGTCAGCCCACGACCGACGACGACGACCTCGGCGCCCTTGATCTCGACTCCGTGACGCCGCAACAGCTCGATGCAGCCCACCGGGGTGCACGGCAGCGGCCCGTCCTCACCGAGGACCAGCTTGCCGAGGTTGTAGGGGTGCAGCCCGTCGACGTCCTTCTCCGGAGCGACCCGGGAGAGCAGCGCGAACTCGTCCAGGCCGGTCGGCTGCTGCACCAGGAAGCCGGTGCACGCCGGGTCGGCGTTGAGGCGGTCGATCTCCGCCTCGACCTCCTCCTGGGTCGACGTCCCCGGCAGGTCCACCCGGATCGACTCGATGCCGATCTCGGCGCAGTCCTTGTGCTTGGCGTTGACGTACCACCGGCTTCCCGGGTCATCGCCCACCAGCACGGTGCCGAGGCCCGGGGTGATGCCCTGGGCCTTCAGCTTCTCGACCCGCTCGGCGAGCTCTGCCTTGATCGCCTTCAGCGTCGCGGTGCCGTCCAGCTTCTGTGCTGTCACGATGTCAATCCTGTCACTCGAGTCTCTGTATTCCTTGTACGCGACGCCGACCCGGCGCATCTTGACCAGATCAAGACCCGAGTCGGCGCGTTCTGACACGATCTCCCGCCGAGTCGGCGCGTCATGACGAGCCGACTCGGCGGGGTTTTCTGGATCAGTGCGCGAAGTGGCGCGTGCCGGTGAAGTACATCGTCACGCCCGCAGCCTCGCAGGCCTTGATGGTGAGCTCGTCGCGGATCGAGCCACCGGGCTGGACGATCGCCTTGACACCGGCGTCGATGAGGATCTGCGGGCCGTCCTCGAAGGGGAAGAAGGCGTCGGAGGCGGCGACGGCGCCGCGGGCGCGCTCGGAGCCCTCGGCGAGGGTGTTTGCCCGCTCCACGGCCAGGCGGCAGGAGTCGACGCGGTTGACCTGGCCCATCCCGATGCCGACCGAGGCACCGTCGGAGGCCAGCAGGATCGCGTTGGACTTGGCCGAGCGGCAGGCCTTCCAGGCGAAGGCCAGGTCGGCGAGGGTGGCTTCGTCGGCGGCCTCACCTGTGGCCAACGTCCACGAAGCCGGGTCGTCGCCCTCGGCGTCGACGTGGTCGACCTGCTGCATCAGCAGGCCACCGGAGATCGGGCGGGTCTCGACCGGGGCGCTCTCGTCGGCGGCGGCGACCAGGATGCGGATGTTCTTCTTGCCCTGCAGGATCTCGACGGCGCCGTCCTCGTAGCCCGGCGCCACGATGACCTCGGTGAACACCTCGGCGACCTGCTTGGCCATCTCGACCGAGACCGGCCGGTTGGAGGCGATGACGCCACCGAAGGCGGAGACCGGGTCGCAGGCGTGCGCCCGGCGGTGCGCCTCGGCGATGTCGGCGCCGACGGCCAGGCCGCACGGGTTGGCGTGCTTGATGATCGCGACCGCCGGCTCGGCGAAGTCGTTGGCGGCGCGGCGCGCGGCGTCGGTGTCGGTGTAGTTGTTGTAGGACATCTCCTTGCCGTGCAGCTGCTCGGCGCGGGCGAGCCCGGCGGGTCCGAACCCGTTGAGGTAGAGCGCCGCCTTCTGGTGCGGGTTCTCGCCGTAGCGCAGAACGTTCGCCTTCTCGTACGTCCCACCGACCCACGCCGGGAAACCGGTGCCCTCGGAGGTGTCGGTGAGCACGGAGCCCATCCAGGAGGCGACGGCCACGTCGTACGTCGCGGTGTGGACGAACGCGGCCGCGGCGAGGGCCTTGCGCTGGTCGTAGGTGAACCCACCGGCAGCGACGGCAGCGAGGGTGTCGGCGTACTGCTCCGGGGAGGTCACGATCGCGACGGAGGGGTGGTTCTTGGCGGCGGCGCGGACCATCGAGGGGCCGCCGATGTCGATCTGCTCGACGACCTCGTCCGGCCCGGCGCCGGAGGCGACGGTCTGCACGAACGGGTAGAGGTTGGAGACGACCAGGTCGAACGGCTCCACCTCCAGCTCCTTGAGCTGCTCGACGTGGGACTCGAGGCGGCGGTCGGCGAGGATGCCGGCGTGCACGCGCGGGTGCAGCGTCTTCACGCGGCCGTCGAGGCACTCGGGGAAGCCGGTCAGGTCCTCGACCTTGGTCACCGGCAGGCCGAGCTTCTCGATCAGTGCCGCCGAGCCGCCGGTCGAGACGAGCTCGACGCCGGCGTCATGAAGCCCGCGGACCAGGTCCTCGAGACCGGTCTTGTCGTAGACGGACACCAGGGCCCGCTTGATGGTGATCTGATCGAGCACAGCAATCTCCTCATCGGTCAACGATTTCGATGAGGGCACCCAGGCGGTCGATGCCGTCTCTTTACACTCCCCGGTGGTCCCCCACCTGCGCCAGTCGTGTGCTCGTCACTCTAACCGCTCAGGCAGGCCCGAATCGAACTCGCCTGCCGTCGACGGTGTAGCCCTCGCGGGCGATCCGCCCGACCGTCTCGACGAGCATCGATCGCTCGACGACCTTGATCCGCTCGTGGAGCGTCTCCTCGGTGTCGTCGTCCTCCACCGGCACCGTCACCTGGGCCATGATCATCCCGGTGTCGACCCCGGCGTCGACGATGAACAGCGTCGCCCCGGTGACCTTCACGCCGTACGCCAGCGCGTCCCGCGCACCGTGCATCCCCGGGAAGGACGGCAGCAGCGCCGGATGGGTGTTGAGCGTCTTCCCACCGAACCGGGCGAGGAAGGCCTCCCCCACCAGCTTCATGAAGCCCGCGGAGACCACGAGATCAGGCTCGTACGCAGCCACCGACTCGGCCAGGGCCGCGTCCCACTCCTCGCGCGAGCCGAAGTCCTTGACCCGGTGCACGAAGGTCGGGATCCCGGCATCGGTCGCCCGGGTCAGCCCCTGGATCCCGTCCCGGTCAGCACCGACCGCGACGACCTCTGCCCCGAACTCCGGGGACGCGCAGGCGTCCAGCAGGGCCTGGAGGTTGGTGCCCGAGCCGGACACGAGGACGACGAGACGCAGCGACATGCTGCGAACTCTAGGCGGCCGGGTCGGTCGGGAGGGAACGCCGGTGCCACCAGGTCATGGTGAGCCCGGCGAGCAGACCGGCGAGCCCGAAGAAGGCGATGGCGTTGACGAGCACCTGCCCGGCGTACGGCCCGACGTCGAGCATCCGGCCGGGGCCGACGGCGCCGCCGGCGATGCCGGAGGCGATGGCGACGAGGAGGCCGGCGACGACACCGGCGCTGACTCCGCGGAGCGCGCCCTCGGACCAGCGCAGGGTCGGCCGGACCCGGCTGACTCGGCAGACGGCCCAGAAGGCGGTCAGCGGGCCGAGGGCCATCACCGCGGCGACCCAGGCGGGCGGGGCACCGTTGTCGGGCAGAGCGGCAAGCATCGGGAACATCGGCAGCGGCCCGAGGGTCACTGCCGTCGGGGTGACAGTCGTCCCGACACCGACCGAGAACCCCGGGCCCAGGGCGTACGCACTGGAGAAGAGCACGGCGTTTGGCAGCACGAGGACGGCGAGCAGGGAGTAGAGGATGATCCCGCCGAGGTCGAGGTGGAGCTGGGAGACGACGTTGATCGAGGTGGTGAAGTCGGCGAAGAGGGCCGCGAAGAACACCAGCGTGCTGACCGCGAACCACCAGAGCAGGATCGACCTGACCATCACCAGTACGTCCACGGCGGCGCGTGGCAGCAGGGTGATCCATAACGCCGCGCGGCCGGAGCCGACCGCGATCGCAGGCAGGGCCACGACCACGCAGAGCCCGACCGACCAGGAGAAGACGCCGAGGATGCTCGGCGCGGTTGCCGGGGTGCCGGCGATGATGGCGGTGGTCAGCGCGGTTCCGGTATAGCCGAGCGTGAAGAGGCCGGCGACGACCGGGACGGTCAGGTCACGCTCGCCGTCGGCGAGGGCGTTGACGTCCGGGCCGTGCAGCGAGACCGAGTCACCGACCCGGACCGCGACCTGCCACATCGCCCAGGCGAGGACCAGGGTCAGCCCGAGCGGGACGACGGTGACCGCGATGCCGGAGACGAGGACGCCCGAACCGTGGCCGAGCAGCCACCCCAGCGCGGCGACACGCAGGGCGTCCGACGGCTCGCCGTGGGCGCCCATGTCGCTGAGGAACCAGCCGAGGATGCCGATCGCCAGGCACACGACCAGCGTGGCGCCGGCCGTGCCGATGCCGCCCAGCAGGGCGACCGCGACCAGCGGGCGGCGGTGGCGGAGATCGTGGAGATCATCCGCGACTCGCCCGCGGTCAGGGGTGCGTGGAGGCAGCAGCGAGGACATCGCGTCTCATCCTCGCAACCCGCGTCGTCTCGATCTCGGCGACGCGCCGCCTGAGGCGTTCACCGGGTTGGTCACAGCGGTTGATACCCGCCTGTGCATCTGCGGCTATTGCCGTTCATTCGACCGAATCACCTACAGTTGACCGCTGACATGGGCATGACCACGGCAGACCACGAGACCTTCGAGGCGTTCTATCAGGACGTCCGTGGACGCCTCCTTCTCCAAACCTGGTCGCTGACCGGGGATCTGGAGGCCGCCAAGGCCGCCGTGCGCGGCGCGCTGGTCATCACCTGGCACCACTGGCGCAAGGTGAAGCCGATGGACGACTTCGAGCGCGAGGACTGGGTCCGCCCGATCGCCTGGTCCAAGGCGATCCGCAACCACTCGGTGCCGCTGCTCCACCGCGACCAGACGATCGCGCCGGAGGCCCGCCACACCCTCTCCGCGCTGCGCAGCCTTCCGCTCCACGACCGCAAGGTCTTCCTGCTCGGCCACCTCACCAGCGTCGACCTGGCCCAGCTGGCCCGCGAGGTCGGCACCCCGATCAGCCGCACCGAGACCGACCTGCAGGGCGCCAACGCCGCCATCTGCGCCGAGCTCGGGATCGCTCCGGAGCAGCTGCAGTCCATCTTCGACCCGCTCGTCGACGTGCTCACCGAGCAGCCTTGGCCGAAGACCTCGACGATCACCACCGCCGGCGCCGTACGCCGCCGGGTGCACACCACCATCGGCGCGGTCGCGGCCATCGCCGCCCTGGTCGGCACCGGCTTCTTCGTCACCCAGGACGCCGAGACCGAGCCACGGCTCAACACCCTCTCGATGCAGTCTGCGGCCGAGGAGTTCGAGGTCGAGCCGAGCCAGATCCCCGGCAAGAAGCTCACCGCCAAGGACCTGATGACCGAGGAGGAGGTCGCGAAGATCTACGGCGGCTCCTGGGCCGTCGACATCTCCTCCGACAACCTCGAGGGCACCGGTCTCACCATCCCCTGCCAGGCCGACACCTCGGCCGACAAGCGGCCGGCCGCGAGCCTGGCGCGCACCTTCATCGCCAAGGCGAAGGCGACCACCGCCGGCACCACGATCGAGTCGTCGGTCGACGCGAAGGCGGCGGCTGCGGCGTACAAGAAGATGCAGGGGTGGTACGCAGCGTGCGCCGAGCCCCGTTACCAGCTGATCTTCACCGAGTCGGTCGACGGCATCGGCGACCAGGCGACTCTCTTCACCTACCGCGACTGGGAGAACAACCGAGCGGTCACCTACGGCGTCGCGCGCACCGGCAGGCACACCGCCGCGGTCACCGTGAAGACCGAGGGCAAGTCCAGCACGACCGCGGCCAAGACCTCCACCATGCTCGGCACCGCCGTCCACAATCTCTGCTCGATGCCGGGCGCGGGCGCGTGCGTGGAGACCAAGCGACCGCGTACGACGGTGGTCCCGATCGCCACCAGCAAGGCGCCCGGGCTGATCAACGAGACCGATCTGCCCCCGGTCAGCACGATCGGTGACCCGTGGGAGGGCACCGAGGCGAAGCCGGCCAAGACCAACCCCGCTCAGACCCGCTGCGACAACACCGAGTTCACCGCCAAGGGCATGACCGGCGCCCAGACGCGCTCCTTCGTGATCCCCGAGACGAAGAAGAAGCTCGCCCCGATCTTCGGGCTCACCGAGACGGTCGGCAAGTTCGGCTCCGCCAAGGAGGCGCAGGCCTTCAACGTCGCGATCAAGGGCCGGCTGGACAAGTGCAGCGACAAGCAGCTCGGCAGCCACGTCACCCAGCTCGCGACCGAGTCCATCAAGGACGGCGCGATCACGGTGTGGGACATCCGGGTGGAGCTCGAGAACTCGTCGATCTACTACCGGATGGCCGCGATCCGGCGCGGCGCCAACGTCGCCCAGATGAGCTTCGTGCCCGACGGCGACGCTGACATCAGCAACTCCGACTTCGTTGCGCTCACCAAACGCGCCGCCTACCGGCTCGACTATCTCTGAGCCCAGAAACTGAGCCCAGAAATCTGAGCTCAGTTTCCTCCCGGATGCAACCAGACCTGCCTCCCATGCATCTGACCCTCTGAGGCTGGCGCAGGGCCAGATCAGGGTCCGGCCAGTCGGGGAGGCAAGCGATGGACGAGGACGAGTTCGACGCGTTCTACAACGCGTCCTTTCGTCGCGTGTGCGCTCAGGTGTACGCCATGATCGGCGACTCCGACGAGGCCGCCGAATGCGTCCAGGAGGCCTTCGCCCGCGCCTGGGCGCACCGGCGAAAGATGTCCTCGGTCGACTACCCCGAAGCCTGGGTCCGCACCACCGCCTACCGCCTCGCGGTGGGCCGCTGGCGCAGAAAGAAGTACGCAGGCCGCGTCACCGACAGGGCCGTCGGTGTCCGCACGGTGATGCCCGCGGTCGACGAGACCCATGTCGCCCTCGTCGCCGCGCTCAAGAAGCTCCCCGAGGCCCAGCGCCAAGCCATCGTCCTGCACCACATCGCCGACCTGCCGGTCCACCAGGTGGCCGCCGAGGTCGGCGTGCCGACAGGAACCATCAAGGCCCGCCTCTCCCGCGGGCGCACTGCGTTGGCAGCTCTGCTGGCCGACGAAGCGCCCGGCACGGCACTGGAAGGAGGCGTGCGATGAGTGACCCGATCTCCCGCCTGGACCAGTTCCGCGCGAATACCCCTGGAGCACCGATGAAGTCCGCAGCCGAGGTACGCCGACGGGGTGACCAGATCCGCCGCCGCCAGCGCACCCTCGTCGCCGCCGGAGCCGTGGCCCTGGCCGCGGTCGTCGCCGGACCGATCATCTTCCTCTCCGCCGGTTTCGGCGACAAGGCCATCGAACCGCAGCCCGCACCGGCGCCGAGCCAGACGCCGAGCACGGTGGCACCGAGCCCGTCAGCCTCGGCACCCGCTTCGGACCTCACCCGCGCCAACCTCCCGTCGGAGGACGACCTGGTTGCCGAAGACCCCTATCCGCAGTGGGTCCTGGAGCAGACCTACGACGGCGAGGGCCGGGGCGACCACAACGAGTGTCTGCCGACGTTGGCCGACTCGGGCGCGTTGGCGTCCTTCCGCCGTGACTTCATCGCCGAGGCCGGGCAGGAGTACGCAGACTCGGCCGGGACGCTGAAGGCGGTCGTCGCCGAGTTCGGCTCGGCCGACGAGGCCGAGAAGGCGCGCGCGGAGCTCTCCGACGCCGCGAGCTCCTGCACTGCCGTCGACGGCACGGAGGTCGCCGGCTCGCTCCCGGTCGAGGGCGGCGTCGTCACCGGTGGCGACATCAACGTGGTGACGTACCCGTCGGAGGATCCGAACACGAACGCGGGCTGGGAGGTGGCGACCGCTGTCGTCGCCGTCGAGGACCGGCTGGTGGTGCTGACGCGGCGGCGCGGCGCACAGGACTACGTCTCGCCGACGACCCTGCAGACCTCCGCCGTCAACGCCGCTTACCGGCTGGTCGGTTCCTCGCCGCCACCCGCGACGGCGTCGAGCTCAGCGTCCTCGAGCTCGTCCTCATCGGCATCCGCGCCCGCGGCGATCCTCAACGACGCACATCTCGTCGTGGCCGGGTCGCTGCCGGGACTGCCGATGGAAGGTGAGTCGTCCGCGATCTGGCAGCAGGTCGCGCCGCAGCCGACCCCGACGCTCTACTGCCAGGGCGCCTGGCTCTCATCGCTGAAGGCCGCCGAGTCGGTCAGCCGGGAGTTCCGCCTCGAGAACGGCGGCAGCCAGATCGGCAAGGTCAACGTGACGGTGCTGGAGTTCGCCGAGAAGGAGAACGCCGACGCCGCCTTCGACACGGTCCACGGCTGGCTCGACGCCTGTCCGGCATCGTTGGACGACGCGAAGCTCTTCACCGCCAGGCCCGTCGAGTCGATCCAGATCGGCGCCACGCCCGAGGTCGACCGAGCCGCGCAGGCGCTCGCCGAGTACGCCGCCGACTGCGGTGGCGAGGGCTGCGACGCCACCTGGTACGACCACCAGACCGTCGCCCAGCTCGGGACCCGGCTGGTGCTGGCCACCCACGCCGAGGCCGGTGGCCCCTGCCCGCCGACCAGAGCCTGCCCGCCGGAGGAGGCCTCGGACTACACCGAATGGGACAACCGGGTCGCCCAGACGGTCGAGGCCACCGTGGACCGAGCCTTCCAGGACCTGCCCTGATGAGGACCCAGTGCAATTGACCTTTACGCTCGCACATGCCACCGCTGACACTGGCGCTCGGGCAAGAGTCATGGAAAGCCAGCCGGGGAGGCGAACGATGGACGAGGACGAGTTCGACGCGCTGTACAACGCGTCGTACCGCCGCTTGTGTGCTCAGCTGTACGCCATGATCGGCGACTTCGACGAGGCTGCGGAGTGCGTCCAGGAGGCGTTCGCCCGTGCCTGGGCGCACCGGCGCAAGATGTCCTCGGTCGACTACCCCGAAGCCTGGGTCCGCACCACCGCCTACCGCCTCGCGGTGGGACGCTGGCGCCGGAAGAAGTACGCCGGCCGTGTCACCGACAGGGCCGTCGGCGCCCGCACGGAGATGCCGGCGGTCGACGAGTCCCACGTGGCTCTCGTCGCGGCGCTGAGGCAGCTCCCGGAGGCGCAGCGCCAGGCCATCGTCCTGCACCACATCGCCGATCTGCCGGTCCATCAGGTGGCCGCCGAGGTCGGTGCGCCCACCGGCACCATCAAGGCCCGCTTGGCTCGAGGACGAGCCGCTCTCGCGGAGCTGCTCGCCGAGGACAATCCCGGCGCCGTCTGGAAGGAGGCCTGAGATGAGTGACCCGATCTCGCGTCTGGACCAGTTCCGCGCCGACGCCCCTGGGGCACCGATGAGCTCCGCAGCCGAGGCACGGAGCCGAGGTGACCAGATCCGGCGCCGCCGTCGCGCCGTCGTGACCGCAGGCACGGCGGCCCTGGCCGCCGTCGTCGCCGGGCCGATCATCTTCCTCTCCACCGGACTCGGCGACAAGGGCATCGACCCCGCACCGGCACCGAGCGACAGCGCGGCCGCGCCCAGCGCGTCCGCCTCTGCGCCGGTGTCCGACTTCAGCCGGGCCAACCTGCCGACCGAGGACGATCTGGTCGCCGACGACCCCTATCCGGCCTGGGTCCAGGGGCAGACCTACGACGGCGAGGGCACCGACACCTACAACGACTGCCTGACCGACTCGCTGGGCGACTCCGGGGCGCTGGCGACGTACCGCCGCGACTTCGTCGCGGAGCCCGGGGAGGAGATGGCTGATGCGGCCGGCACGCTGAACGCCGTCGTCGCCGAGTTCGGCTCGGCCGACGAGGCCGAGAAGGTACGCACCGACCTCTCGGACGCCGCGGCCTCGTGCCCCGGCGTGGACGGAGCAGAGGTGGCCGGCTCGCTCCCGGTCGAGGGCGACGTCATCTCGGGCGGGGACATCGACGTGGTGACGTACCAGCCTGATGACCCCGAGATGAACGCGGTCTGGGAGACCGCGACGGCCGTCGTCTCCGCGGAGGACCGGGTCCTGGTGATGACCCGGAAGCGGGGTGTCCAGGACTACGTGTCACCGACCACCCTGCAGACCTCCGCCGTCAACGCCGCCTACCGGATGGTCGGTGCCGCGCCCCCGGGCGAACCGGCCGCCGACCCGACGGAGACAGGATCGCCCGCGGCGGAAGGTCTCAGCGCCGTCAACCTGATCGACGGCAGCACCCTCCCCGCGCTCGACCGCTTCGAGAGCCCTCTCGGCTGGAACCAGTACACGCCCACTCCCGACGTACCGACCCTCGCCTGCCAGAAGGAATGGCTCACCACGCTCGGACCCACGGCGAAGATCGCGTCCGACTACCGCTGGGACACCGACAGCGCCATGGTCGGCCAGGTCCACGTGGCGGTGCTGGAGTTCGCGGACGAGAACGCCGCCGGCGCTGCGTACAACGAGGTCATGGAGTGGATGGAGGTCTGCCCGGCCAACAAGCTCGGGGTCGACCCGGACGTCACCGCGCTGCCCATGGACGTCAGCTCCGACCTCGATGCCGGGCCGAAGCGCGCGGCACGGTCGCAGGCGACGTACCCCGGGGAGGACGGCAACGACAGCATCTGGTTCGAGACCGAGCTGGTCGCGGAGTACGAGACCCGGCTCGTCCTGGTCGGCTACGCCGAGCTCGCCGGCCCCTGCCCGCCGAGCACCGGCGACAAGAACGACCCGTGCTACCAGCCCGACCAGCCCGACTCGTGGCCGGGCCGGATCCTCGCGATCGAGAAGGCGGCGGTCACCGCCGGGATCAGCGACCTGCGCTGACGGACACCACTCAAACACGATATGGTTGATCGTCTTTCATGACTTAGCGCGTGGAGACTCCTGTCACAACGCGCTCATCCAAGGAAGACACGTACTGGTCATGGCGTTCGGGCCCATCAGAGCCCCGACCCGCATCAACCTTGGAGAAGCCCTCTCGTGTCCACCGCCCCCACTGCACCCGCCAGGCGGCGGTTGCCGCTTCCGTCCTTCTCGGTCCAGATCATCCTCGGCCTCGTCCTCGGCGTCGCCCTCGGTGCGGTCGCGCGAGCGATCGGTCCCGGCGCGGGCGACGAGGCCAACTGGCTGACGACGACCCTCGCCACGATCGGCGACTCGTTCGTCTCGCTGCTCAAGGCCGTCGTCGTACCGCTGATCTTCACCGCCATCATCGCCTCGATCGCCAACCTGCGTACGGTCAGCAACGCGGCCCGGCTCGCGGGCCAGACGCTGCTGTGGTTCGCCATCACCGCGGCGATCTCGGTCGCCATCGGCATCGGCCTCGGGCTGCTCTTCCGGCCCGGCAGCAACACCGCGGTCAGCACCGCGGACGCGGCCGAGGCCGGCGCGTCCGCCTCATGGCTCGACTTCCTCCAGGGCCTGATCCCCGGCAACTTCCTCGGCCTCCAGGCATCGACCAGCGTCGAGCAGGTCGGCGGGAGCCCGCTCGCGGAGACCGCCCTGAGCTTCAACGTCCTCCAGGTGCTCGTGGTCGCCCTCGCGATCGGCATCGCGGCGCTCAAGACCGGCGAGAAGGCCGAGCCGTTCCTCGCCTTCAACCGCTCCTTCCTCGCCATCGTGCAGAAGGTGCTGTGGTGGATCATCCGGCTGGCGCCGATCGGCACCCTCGGCCTGATCGGCAACGCGGTCGCCTCCTACGGCTGGGACTCGCTGAGTTCCCTGGCCTGGTTCGCGGTGGCCGTCTACGTCGGCCTGGCACTGGTCCTGTTCGTCGTCTACCCGGTGCTGCTGCGGGTCAACGGCCTCAACCCGCTGGCGTACTTCCGCGGCGCCTGGCCGGCGATCCAGCTCGCCTTCGTGTCGCGCTCCTCGGTGGGCACCATGCCGGTGACCGAGCAGGTGACGGTCAAGAACCTCGGCGTCCCCCAGGAGTACGCCTCGTTCGCCGTCCCGCTGGGCTCGACCACGAAGATGGACGGCTGCGCGTCGATCTACCCTGCGATCTCGGCGATCTTCGTCGCCCAGATCTTCGGGATCGACCTCGGCATCACCGACTACCTGCTGATCGCCTTCGTCTCGGTCGTCGGCTCGGCCGCCACCGCGGGCCTCACCGGCGCCGTCGTGATGCTGACCCTCACGCTCTCGACCCTCGGCCTGCCGCTGGCCGGCGTCGGTCTGCTGCTCGCGATCGACCCGATCCTCGACATGGGACGTACCGCCGTCAACGTCGCCGGACAGGCGCTCGTGCCGACCATCGTGGCCAAGCGCGAGGGCATCCTCGACATCGACCGCTACCGCTCCGCCTCCGCGGCCGGGCTCCTGGCCGACGACGAGCCCGTCAAGGAGACGGTCGCCGCCTGACGTCCCCGGACAGCCCCGGACGTACGCGATCGAGCGCCCCGGCAGCCAACTGGCTGCCGGGGCGCCGCCGTCTCATCCGGGGTAGGGCGCGTATCTACGCGCGGTCCGCAGGGCCTCGGCCCACCAGGAGAGCTGGGCGAGCATGCCCTTGGCGTAGACGGCCGAGTCCGGGTCGTTGGGGCGACCGTTCTCGTCGAGGCGCTCCCAGTAGCGCGGGAAGGCGAGACGCGCCTGGAGCGGGTGGGCGTGCAGTTCGGTGAGCACGTTCTCCAGGTGGAGCGCGGCGTGGCGGCCGCCGCTGTCGCCACCGTAGGAGACCAGCGCGACCGGCTTGGCCTGCCACTGGGTGAAGTGCCAGTCCAGGGCCGATTTCAACGAGGCCGGATAGCTGTGGTTGTACTCCGGCGTGACGACGACGAAGCCGTCGGCGGCCTCGAGTGCCTGGGTCAGGTCGCGCTGACCGTCCGGCCGCGGGTAGTCGTCGCCGGCCGCCTTCGGCGACTCGGCGGGCAGGGACAACGGGATCTCATGGTCGGCCAGGTCGATCAGCTCGACGTCGAGACCGCCGTACGCCTCGGCCTGCTCGGCCATCCAGGAGCCGAAGATCGGGCCGCCGCGGCCTTCCCGGACGCTGGCGGTGATGACTGCGATACGTAGTGGTGTGTTCATGCCGTCCAGGTTCACGCGGATCGGCGGCCGGCGGGAGACCGAGCCGAGGCTGGCCCCAGCAGGGCCACCCTGACCGCCTTGCCGGGCCGTAGGCTTGATGACATGCCAGCCAACGCGGGAGCCCTCGGCTCGTACATCCGGGACCGCCGCGACCAGACCACGCCGGAGAGCGTCGGTCTCCCGGAAGGCGTACGTCGCCGGGCACCCGGCCTGCGGCGCTCCGAGCTGGCCACGCTGGCCGGGATCAGCGTCGAGTACCTGGTCCGGATCGAGCAGGGCCGCGACCGGCATCCTTCCCCGCAGGTCCTGCGCGCGATCGGTGACGCGCTCCGCTTCGACGCCGCCGCCCACGAGCACCTGCGCACCCTCGCGATGGCCTCCAGCGGCCAGTGCCTCGGCCCCTTCTCCTCCGGTCGTGACGTACGCCCCGGCGCACGCGCCCTGGTGGAGCAGTTCGAGCCGGGCATCGCCGTGCTCACCAACCGGCTCGGCGACCTGCTGGCCCACACGTCCACGTTCGACCTGCTCGCCCGGCCCCTGGGGATGCTCGACCACGCGGAGCCCAACCTGACCGCGTACGCCTTCCTCCACCCGCGCGCCCGGGAGGCGTTCCCCGACTGGGCGCGGGTGGCCGACGACCTGGTCGCCAACCTCTACCGCGGCCCCAACCCGATCGCCGCGCGGATGATGATCGAGGCGATGTCGGACCGGGCGGGACCGGAGTTCACCGACCGGCTGAGCCGCCACGACCCGCCTCACGGCGGCGTATGGCGTTGGCTGCATCCCGATGCCGGCGAGCTGCGGTTCGACGTCGAGGAGCTCGAGCTTCCGGCGGCCGACAACCAGCAGATCCAGGTGCTGATGCCGGCCGACGACGCCACCGCCGAGGCCCTCGACGCGATGCGGCGCCGCCGCTCGGGCGCCCTGCGCGCGGTCTGACCTACGGGATGTAGAGCTTGTACCCAGGGGGCAGCTTGTCGGGTGCCCTGGTGCCGTTGTAGATCCGCAGCTCCTCCTCGGTGATGCGGAACTTCTTGGCCACGCTCGCGTAGGTGTCTCCGGCGACGGTCGTGTAGACCGTCTCGCCGGTGCCGGGCTGGGGTTTCGGCTTCGGCTTGGGCTTGACCGCCTTGGCCGGAATCTCGATCGTCGCGCCGGCGAGCAGCTTGGTGGGGTCCTCGTAGCCGTTGTGCGCCATCAGCGCATCCGCGGTGACGCCAAACCTCTTGCCGATGCTGACGAACGTGTCACCGGCGACGACCTTGTACTTCTTCAGCTTCGGCTTCGCCGTCGGGATCTTGATCTCGCTCCCCGCCAGCAGCTTGGTGGGATCCTCGTAGCCGTTGTAGGCCATCAGCCCGCCCACCTCGACGCCGAACTTCTTGGCGATGCCGGAGAAGGTGTCACCGGGCGCCACGGTGTACGTCTTCCCGGCAGGCTTTGCGGGCGGGCTCACCACGAGCTCCGCCCCCGCTCGGATCTTGGCGGGGTCGGCGATCTGGTTCCAGGTCGCGAGGTCGCTGACCTTGACGCCGTACTTCCCGGCGATCCGGGAGAGCGTCTCCCCCGGCTGGACGGTGTGGGTCCTCCGGTCGGGCTCCGCCTGAGCCACACTCCGATCCACACCCTGGGTCGGTGCCGGCGCCACCGGCGGCAAACCCACGGCCAACGACGTGATCGAAGCCGAGAACCCGATACCTACGACACCCGAGATCAAACGTGCCATGCGCTTGGCCATGGTCAGCACATTAATCCGTGCGGATGCTCAAGCGTGCGCATTCGGAGCAATTCCGGCAGAGATGCCGACCGCCCCGCGACCATGACGGTCGCGGGGCGGTCAGGAACTGGCGTACGTCAGAGGGACTGCAGGATCTCGCGAGCGAGAGCAGCGGTCTCCGACGGGGTCTTGCCGACCTTGACGCCGGCGGCCTCGAGGGCCTCCTTCTTCGCCTGCGCGGTGCCGGCGGAGCCGGACACGATCGCACCGGCGTGACCCATGGTCTTACCCTCCGGCGCGGTGAAGCCGGCGACGTAGCCGACGACAGGCTTGGAGATGTTCTCCTTGATGTAGGCCGCGGCCCGCTCCTCGGCGTCGCCACCGATCTCACCGATCATGACGATGAGCTTGGTCTCGTCGTCCTTCTCGAACGCCTCGAGGGCGTCGATGTGGGTGGTGCCGATGATCGGGTCACCGCCGATGCCGATGGCGGTGGAGAAGCCGAAGTCCTTCAGCTCGTACATCATCTGGTAGGTCAGCGTGCCCGACTTGGAGACGAGACCGACCGGGCCCTTGCCGGTGATGGTGTGCGGGGTGATGCCGGCCAGCGACTCGCCCGGCGTGATGATGCCGGGGCAGTTCGGGCCGATCATGCGCGTGGCCTTGCCCTGCAGGTAGGACCACACCTCGGCGGTGTCCTGGACCGGGACGCCCTCGGTGATGACCACGATCAGCGGCATCTCGGCGTCGATGGCCTCGATGCAGGCGTCCTTGGTGAACGCCGGCGGCACGAAGAGCACCGACACGTCGGCGCCGGTCTCCTTCATCGCCTCCGCGACCGTGCCGAACACCGGGAGCTCCACGTCGGCGCCCTGGGCGTCCTTGTGGGTGACCGTGGTGCCGGCCTTACGGGCGTTGACGCCACCGACGATCTGGGCGCCCGAGTCGAGCATCAGGGCGGTGTGCTTCGCACCCATGCCGCCGGTGATGCCCTGGACGATGACCTTGCTGTCCTTGTTGAGGTAGATGCTCATGTTTCTCTCTCCTGACCTCAGGCGTTGGCCAGCTCGGCGGCCTTGTCGGCGCCGCCGTCCATGGTGTCGACGATGGTGACCAGCGGGTGGTTGGCCTCACTGAGGATCTGGCGGCCCAGGTCCACGTTGTTGCCGTCCAGACGCACGACGAGCGGCTTGGTGGCCTCGTTGCCGAGGATGTCCAGCGCGCCGACGATGCCCTTGGCGACCTCGTCACACGCGGTGATGCCACCGAAGACGTTCACGAACACGGACTTGACCTGCTCGTCGTTCAGGATGACGTCGAGACCGTCGGCCATGACCTGCGCGTTGGCGCCGCCACCGATGTCGAGGAAGTTGGCGGGCTTGACGCCGCCGTGAGCCTCACCGGCGTACGCGACCACGTCGAGGGTCGACATGACCAGACCCGCGCCGTTGCCGATGATGCCGACCTGGCCGTCGAGCTTGACGTAGTTGAGGCCCTTGTCCTTGGCCTTGGCCTCGAGCGGGTCCTCCTCGTCACGGATGACGAACTGCTCGTGGTCCTCGTGGCGGATCTCGGAGGCGTTCTCGTCCAGCGACACCTTGCCGTCCAGGGCCTCCAGCTTGTCGCCCTCGAGGCGAGCCAGCGGGTTGACCTCGACGAGCGTCGCGTCCTCCTCGGTGAACACCGTGTAGAGGCTCTGGATCATCGCGACGGCCTGCTCGAAGACGGGCTCCGGGAAGCCGCACTCGGTCGCGATCTCGCGCGCCTTGGCCTCGTCGACACCCTTGCCGGGGTCGATGCCGATCTTCTTCACGGCGTCGGGGTTGGTCTTGGCGACCTCCTCGATCTCCACACCACCCTCGACAGACGCGATGCAGAGGTACTGCCGGTTCGACCGGTCCAGCAGGAAGGAGAAGTAGTACTCCTCCACCGGCGGGGTCGCCGGCGTGATCAGCACCCGGTTGACACGCAGGCCCTTGATCTCCATACCGAGGATGTTCGAGGCGTGCTCGAACGCCTCGTCCGCGGTCTTGGCCAGCTTCACGCCGCCGGCCTTGCCTCGGCCACCGGCCTTGACCTGCGCCTTGACGACGCAGAAGCCGATCTCCTCGGCGGCCTTCCTGGCTTCCTCAGCCGTCTCGACGACGACACCTTCGGTCACGGCGACGCCGTGCTTGGCGAAGAGCTTCTTCGCCTGGTACTCCATGAGATCCACTGATCCACCTGGTCTGTGTGTTGCGGTACGGGGGCCGTACCGCATTGATCAGCGGTCGACGCCCTCGTCTTCAGATGTGTCCGTCCAGCACCATAGACCCCGCCGAGCCGGACTTACGAGCCCAGGGCACACGACGTGACGTACGCCACTAGCGGAGCGTGGGGCCGGACACACCGGACATATACCAACAAATTGGCAACCTTGGGTAACAGTCCGTAGCCCTACGTAGTGACCCCCGTTTGACCCCGTACGACGCGGCCCGAGGCCCGGGGGCCAGCAGGTTTTGACACCGTATCGAGGCTCAAATGGGCCGATGACACGCGTTTCGGGTGACATGAATAAGTCGCAATCGAGTTCCGAATCTGGCGGAAATACGCAGATCAGCGACTGATTCGGCCACAGCCGTTGGTGAAATCAGCGAAACGGGCGTGCCACATTTCTTGACCGCGCCCTCCGGTCCGTTACAGTCATGGCTCGCCGTCTGACCCCGAACAGCGGAGATATGAACTGATGGGCAACCACCGAGCCGACGTCACAAGTGACAGTCCGCGTTCGGTCACCCCTTCCCCCGGAGCAACCACGAGCAGCAGCAGCTACGTTGGGAAGCGGCGCGCAGCGCCGGCGACCGACAGCCCTGCCTCCAGGCCTGCCCCGCGGGCGACCGGATCGACCTCCTACGTCGGGAAGCGGCGCGCCGCGCCGTCCCCCGCCGTTGGGACCGCGAAGCCATCCCCCGCCCCTGAGATTCCCGAGGAGCCGGTCGCCAAGGCCCGGCCCAACCGTGTGGTCCTCGAGCAGACCGGCAAGCTGCCGGTCGTCGGGTCCCCGCGCACCGACGAGGCCCACGACGGCCGCATCTCGACGGGTGAGCTGCGTGCTCTCGTCGAGGGCGACGGCCCGTCCTTCCCGGCCTCGTTCCCGACGCCGCCGCCCTTCGCGGCGACCCCGATCGTGCCCGTGCAGCGCCGGGCGGCCCAGATCGACCCGGTCCTGGCCGACCTGCTCTCCTCGATGGGCATCGACCCGGACAAGGTGACCCCCGAGGTGCTCGAAGACCTCGGCGTCGGAGGCATGACGACCTCCGAGCTCACCATGTTCCTCACCCAGCCGACCAAGCCCGCGCCGACCAAGGCGACGTCGAGCAGGTCGGTCTCGACCAAGACGCCGCCGCGCGGCGTTCCGGCCGTTCCCGCAGCTCCGGCAGTTCCCGCGCCGGTGCTTCCCGAGCCGGTGGCGCCCGTCGCCCCGGTCGCTTCTGTCGTTCCTGAGCCGACCTTCCAGGCGCCCGAGCCGACGCACACGCCGAAGCCGCTGCGGATGGCCAACACGTTCGCGCCGCTGACCGGCAAGATCCGCGCTGTGCGCGAGGCCCGCCAGATCCCGGCTCCGCCGGTGGCGCCGGCTGCTCCGGCCTACGAGCCGGAGATCCAGGAGCCCCGCGGGTTCCAGGAGGCGTTCGACGCGCCGCCGACGTCGTTCAAGATCGACACGACCTCGTTCCCGGCCCCGCCGGTGTCCCTGCCGCAGCAGATCGACTTCGACTCGATGGCGATCGACCTCCCGGCCGAGACCTACACCGTGGATGCGCCCTACTACGAGGCGCCGCAGCCCCACGAGGCGTACTACCAGGACGACTACGCCGACGGCTACGACAGCGACCCGCAGCAGGCCGAGACCTACTTCCGCGCCGACACCGGCAGCATCGACCTGCCGAGCATCAGCGAGATCGCGACGTACCGGCCCGAGCTGCACGACCTTCCGGCCGTCGAGACCACCGGCACGATGGTCGGCATCGGCGGCCCCACCCGTCCCCGCACCCGGCGCGCCGCCGCTGCGGCGGCCGGTGGCCGCCCGACGGTCCCTCTGACCGCCGGCGCCGCTGCTCTCGCCGCCGCCATCGGTGGCATCGCGCTGACCGGCGGCCCGACGATGGTCGCCGCTGATGACGTACGCCTCGTCGGCGCCACCGCGCTCGGTGGCGACAGCGACATGGTCGTCGTCGGTGACCGCTCCGCGACCGTCACCCGCAACGACGAGCGCTCCGAGGCCGACACCGCGGCGAGCGACCGCGAGAAGGCGCTCCAGGGCGTCGACGTCCAGGCCGACAAGCAGGACAAGTTCCTCAAGTCGAACATGTGGGAGCTGCCGATCCCGGCGGGCGTCTACCGCATCACCGGCACCTTCGGCTCCTCGGGCTCCAACTGGTCCAGCACCCACACGGGTCTCGACTTCGCGGCCCCCTACGGCACGCCGATCCACGCGATCGCCCGCGGCACGGTCACCGAGACCGCCTGGGGCGGGGCGTACGGAAACCGGACGATCATCACCCTCGAGGACGGCACCGAGATCTGGTACTGCCACCAGAGTGACTACGGCGTCTCCGTCGGCCAGACGGTCTCCCCCGGCGAGGTCATCGGCTACGTCGGCTCGACCGGAAACTCCACCGGCAACCACCTCCACGTGGAGGTCCGCCCCGGTGGTGGTGACGCCGTCGACCCCGACGCCGCCCTCAACGAGCACGGCGTCGACCCCAGCTGACGTCGAGTCGGCGCATCCTGACCGAAAAACCCGCCGAGTCGGCTCGTCATGACGAGCCGACTCGGCGGCATTTCGGGTGAGAACGAGCCGACTCGACGCTGATCTCTGTCAGGACGAGCCGACTCGGCGTGTCAGAGCTTCTCGACGGGCGCGTAGCGGAGCAGGAGGCGCTTGACGCCAGTGTCGCCGAAGTCGATGCTCGCTACCTGCTTGTCGCCCGAGCCTTCGATGGTGACGACGGTGCCGAGGCCGAAGGAGTCGTGGGTGACCCGGTCGCCCGGGTCGAGCGAGGGCACCTCACGGGCCGGCTTCGACTTGGCGGCGACGTCGGCGCGCAGCGCGGCCGAGGAGAAGTTGCGGCGGCCGGCGGCCGTGGGCTGGCCGAGACGCTGGCCGCCACCCCAGCTGTCGTTGGCGAAGTTCGGCCGGCCCCACGAGGACATCTCCTTCTCCGTACGCCGCCAGTCGACCAGGTCGACCGGGAGCTCGTCGAGGAAGCGGCTGCCGGGGTTGTGCGAGGGCGCGCCCCAGGCGGACCGAACGACGGCACGCGAGATGAAGAGCCGCTTCTCGGCGCGGGTGATCCCGACGTACGCCAGGCGGCGCTCCTCCTCGAGCTCGGTGCCGTCACCGAGGGCTCGGGAGTGCGGGAAGACGCCGTCCTCCATGCCGGTGAGGAAGACCGCGGGGAACTCCAGACCCTTGGCGGTGTGGAGCGTCATCAGGGTGACCACGCCGTCCTCGTCGTCGGGGATCTGGTCTGTGTCGGCGACCAGGGCGACCCGCTCCAGGAAGTCGCGGAGCCCGGGCACGACGGTGCCGGCGTCGACGTCGGCCGGGTCGGCGCTCGGGGCCGCGACCGGGTCGTCGGAGAACTCACGGGCCACAGCGACGAGCTCGGCGAGGTTCTCCACGCGGGTCTCGTCCTGCGGGTCGTCGGACTCCTCGAGCGAGGCGAGGTAGCCCGATCGGTCGAGCACCGTCTCCAGGATGACGTCGGCCCGCTCGCCGGCGGCGACCATCTGCAGCAGCTCTTCGACCATCGCGACGAAGGCCTTGATGTTGGTCAGGCTGCGGGTGGCCAGACCGGGGGCGTCCTCAGCCTTCTGTAGCGCATCCCAGAAGGTCAGGCCGTCGCGCTCGGCCAGCGCGTTGACGCAGGCCACGGCGCGGTCGCCGATGCCCCGCTTGGGGGTGTTGAGGATCCTTCGGAGCGAGACCTGGTCGTCGGGGTTGGCCAGGGTGCGCAGGTAGGCCAGCGCGTCGCGTACTTCCTTGCGCTCGTAGAAGCGCACACCGCCGACGACCTTGTAGGGCTGGCCGGTGCGGATGAACACCTCCTCGAAGACACGCGACTGGGCGTTGGTGCGGTAGAAGACGGCGACGTCGGCGGCCTTGAGTCCACCGTCGACGAGCTTGTCGATCTCGTCGGAGACGAACCGGGCCTCGTCACGTTCGTCGTCGGCGACGTAGCCGACGATGCGGTCACCGTTGCCGGCGTCGCTCCACAGCGCCTTCTCCTTGCGACCCTTGTTGTGCTTGATGACCGCGTTGGCGGCGGTGAGGATCGTCTGCGTGGAGCGGTAGTTCTGCTCCAGCAGGATCGTGGTCGCGTTGGGGAAGTCCTGCTCGAAGTCGAGGATGTTGCGGATGTTGGCGCCGCGGAAGGCGTAGATCGACTGGTCGGCGTCACCGACCACCATCAGCTCGGCCGGCTCGGCGCGAGGGGTGTCCTGGACGTAGGTGTCGGTCAGCGCGGTGTCGTCCATCCGGTCGGCGCAGAGCTCGTGGACCAGGGCGTACTGAGCGTGGTTGGTGTCCTGGTATTCGTCCACCAGCACATGCCGGAAGCGACGCCGGTAGACCTCGCGCACCTCCGGGTAGGTCCGGAAGAGCTCGACGGTCGACATGATCAGGTCGTCGAAGTCGAGGGCGTTCGCCTGCCGCAGACGCTTCTGATACTCCTTGTAGGCCGCCACATAGGTCTGCTCGAGGTGGTTGCGCGCGTCCTTCTCGGCCGCCTCGACGTCGCGCAGCTCGTTCTTCTGGTCGCTGACCCAGTTGAGCACCTGACCGGGCTGGTAATGACGCGGGTCGAGGTCGAGGTCGCTGAGCACCAGCTGCATCAGCCGCTTCTGGTCCTGGGCGTCGTAGATGGAGAAGTTGGACTTCAGCCCGACCTTGTCGATCTCCTTGCGGAGGATCCGCACGCAGGCGCTGTGGAACGTGGAGACCCACATGATCCGGGCGCGCTTGCCGACCAGGGCCTCGACGCGCTCCTTCATCTCGGCCGCGGCCTTGTTGGTGAAGGTGATCGCCAGGATGCTGCCGGGGTGGGCGCCGCGCTGCGAGATCAGCCACGCGATCCGTCGGGTCAGCACCCGGGTCTTGCCCGACCCTGCTCCCGCGACGACCAGGAGGGGCGCCCCCTGGTGCTGCACGGCGGCCTTCTGGGGCTCGTTGAGCCCGTCGAGGAGCTCCTCCGTGCTCGGGCCACGCCGTTTCGTACGCGGCTCGTCGGCCGGCTGCGCCGAGGCGAAGGCCTCGAGGCCCGGAATGGTTGCGACAGGGGTCTGGTCAGGCGTACTCATGCTGGCTCCAGCCTAGAGTGCGCCACCGACAAGTCGCGGGTCGGCGGGCCCGGTGGGATCGTCAGGCAGCGACGTGCGCGGAGGACCAGAAGACCGCCACGCAGACGTTGATGATCGTCAGCCCGAAGATCGTCCAGTAGAGCCCGTCGGAGATCTTGGGCTTTCGCAGCTGCGACATCACCAGGCCGAGGATGACCAGGCCGATCACGAGCTTCACGCCGACCTTGGCGTGGTCGACCGGACCGTCGCCCATCTCGAGGACGCCGACGAGCAGCAGACCGGCGAGGAAGGCGGTGCCGGAGCCGTCGCGCATGAGGCCGTTGGCGACCTTGTCAGGGGCCTTGATCTGCACCAGCAGGCCGCCGAAGAGCGCTGCGAAGCCGAGCAGGTGAATGACGAGCAGGATGTGCCGCACGATCTCCATGCGCAAAGACTAGAGCCACCGCCTCGGAGCCCGCCACGCGGTACCGGTTCGGCACGTTTTCGAACGATCACACGATTTTGGTCACATTCGCCTTGGGGAATTCGGCGACGTCTGCCTACTCTCACCGTGACCGCCACCATCGCTCTCGGCTCCGCAAGGAGGATTCTGACGTGTCATCACCTCGCCCGACCCTGCCCACCGGCGGGTCCAGACCGCTCGATCAGCTCCGCCAGACCATTCGCTTCGACGTACCGGCCTCGCTGGTCGTCTTCCTCGTCGCCGTGCCGCTCTCGCTCGGCATCGCCGTCGCCTCCGGTGCGCCTGTCGCCGCGGGCCTGATCGCCGCCGCAGCGGGCGGCATCGTTGCCGGCCTCTTCGGCGGCTCACCACTGCAGGTCAGCGGCCCGGCCGCAGGTCTCACCGTCGTCGTCGCAGAGACGGTCGCCGAGTTCGGTTGGGAGGCGACCTGTGCGATCACGGTGATGGCAGGAATTCTCCAGGTCGTGCTCGGTGCCACCCGGCTCGGGCGCTACGCGCTGGCGATCTCGCCGACCGTGGTCAGCGCGATGCTGGCCGCGATCGGGATCTCGATCGTCCTCGGCCAGCTCAACGTCGCTCTCGGCGGCCGCTCCCAGCCCAGCGCGTTCGAGAACCTCGAGCACATCGTCGGCAACGCGCAGGAGCCCAACATCCACGCCATCCTGGCCGGGCTCGGGGTGATCGGCATCCTGCTCGTCTGGCCCCGGCTACCCCAGCGGGTCCGCGCGGTGCCCGGCCAGCTGGTCGCCATCGTCGCGCTCACCCTGCTCGCCGCGGCATGGCTGCCCGGCGCCGAGCGGGTCGAGCTCGGTGGTGACCTGCTCGACGAGATCGGCTCGGTCGCGCTTCCCGAGGGCACCCCGCTCGCGGTGGCCGGCGCGGTGCTCACCGTCGCCCTGATCGCGAGCGTCGAGAGCCTGCTCTCGGCGGTCGCCGTCGACAAGCTGCACGGCGGCCCGCGCAGCAACCTCAACCGCGAGCTCATCGGCCAGGGCCTGGCCAACTCCGCATCCGGTGCCCTCGGCGGCCTCCCCGTCACCGGCGTCATCGTGCGCAGCTCGACCAACGTCGCCGCAGGGGCCCGCACCCGCGCGTCCGCGATCCTGCACGGCGTCTGGGTGCTCCTCTTCGCGCTCGTCCTGGTCGGACTCGTGGAGCAGATCCCGCTCGCCGCCCTGGCCGGGCTGCTGATCATGATGGGCACCGGCCTGGTCCGGCCCGCCGACATCTCCCAGGCGCACGCCCGCGGCGAGCTGTGGATCTACGGCCTCACCATCGCGGGAGTGCTCGCGCTCAACCTCATCGAGGGCGTCCTGATCGGGTTGGTCGCCGCTCTGGTCCTGGTGCTGTGGCGGCTGGTCCATGTGCGGATCGACGTACGCCCGGCAGGCCTGGCCCCCGACGGCCGCGAGAAGTGGCTGGTCGAGGTGCACGGCAGCCTCTCGTTCCTGGCGACACCGAAGCTGGTGAGCCGGCTTGACGCGATCCCGGAGGGCCAGGTCGTCGAGCTCGACCTCCTCGTCGACTACCTCGATCCGGCCGGGCGCGACCAGCTCGACCATTGGCGTGTCCGCTACGAGGCTGCCGGCGGCACCGTGCTCGTGGAGCACTCCGGACCGCACGGCGAAGAGGCCCCGCGTCAGGAGCGCGCTCTCAAGGCGCCTCCGATCAGCCCCCGCGGCCTGCTGCCGTGGAGCGCCTGGCAGGACGTACGTGCCGACCGCATCGACGGGCACCACCCGCTGGCCCTCGGCGTCCGGGAGTATCACCGCCGCCACGCGGCACCGCTGCGCCCGGTCTACCAAGGGCTGGCCGACGGTCAGGAGCCGCACGCGGTCTTCCTGACCTGCGTCGACTCCCGGGTGGTGCCGAACCTGATCACGTCGAGCGGCCCGGGCGACCTGCTGACCGTGCGCACCATGGGCAACCTCGTGCCCGAGCCCGGTAGCCCGGACAGCTCGGTCGCGGCGCCGATGCTCTTCGGCGTGGACGACCTCGGCATCAACACCGTCGTCGTCTGCGGTCACTCCCGCTGCGGGGCGATCACCTCGGCTTTGGAGAGCACCCGTGCCGGGGAAGTGCCCGCCGGACCGGTCGGCGACTGGCTACGTCACGCCGCTCCGGCGATCCAGGAGTGGCAGACCGGGCACCCGGTCGGCGCCGCTGCCGCCGCGGCCGGCCGGAGCGAGGTCGACCAGGTCTCCCAGGTCAACGTCGCGGTGATGATCGACCGTCTCGGGGAGATCCTGGCAGGCCGGGACGTACGTCTCGTGGGGCTGTTCCTCGACATCTCCGACGGGAAGCTGCAGATCCTGCGCGGAGACGGGTTCACGACACTCACCGACGCCGAGACCGACGAGCTCGCCCACCTGATGGACGCTCGCCCGCCGGAGCCGGCCTAAGCCCTAGAGCAGGCGGCGATCGTTGGCCCAGCGAGTGAGCTCGTGACGGCTCGACAGCTGCAGCTTGCGCAGCACGTTGGACATGTGGGTCTCGACCGTCTTGATCGAGATGAACAGCTCGCCGGCGACCTCCTTGTAGGAGTAGCCGCGGGCGATGAGGCGCATCACCTCGCGCTCTCGTTCGGTCAGGCGGTCGAGATCCTCGTCGATGTCGGCGATGGCGATGGTGCCGGCGAAGGCGTCGAGCACGAAGCCGGCCAGGCGCGGCGAGAAGACCGCGTCTCCTCCGGAGACCCGCTGGATCGCGGCAACCAGCTCGGAGCCGGTGATGGTCTTGGTGACGTAGCCCCGGGCACCGCCGCGGATGGTGCCGATGACGTCCTCGGCCGCGTCGGAGACCGACAGCGCGAGGTAGCGCGGCGAGCCGTCGACGGCGGGCGCCTTGCGCATCACCTCGACACCGCCGCCACCGGGAAGATGTACGTCGAGCAGCACCACGTCGGGCTTGCCCGCGGCGATCGCCTTGACCGCGGTGTCGACATCCTCGGCCTCCCCGACGATCCGGATCACCGGCGACCGGCTCAGCTCGGCGCGTACGCCGGTGCGGAACATCGCATGGTCGTCGACGATGACGACCTTGACCTCACTCATCGTCGTTCCTCTCCAGAATGTGTATTGCCGGTCCGCGGCTGCTTCAGCCGCACCTCGGTGCCCTCTCCCGGAGACGATCTCACCACAGCGCTGCCGCCGTGTCGCGACATCCGGTCGATGATGCTGTCGCGTACGCCGTGCCGGTCGGCGGAGATCTCGTCGACGACGAAGCCCGCTCCCCGGTCGCGGACGAAGACCTCGAAGGCCTCCTCGGTCGCCTCAGCGTAGACGTCGACCCGTCCGGTGCCGGCGTGCTTGGCGGCGTTGGTGACCGCCTCGCGGGTGGCGGCGACGATCGGGCGCACCGTCTCGTCGAAGGGGCCATCGCCGACGACCACCACGTCGACGGTCACGCCGTGGGCGTCCTCGACCTCGGCGGTGGCCGCCTTCAGCGCGGCCGCGAACGTCTCGTCTGCCTCGGCCGGGGTCGAGAAGAGCCACTCTCGCAAGTCGCGCTCCTGGGCGCGGGCCAGCTTCTGCACCATCGCGGGATCGCCGGAGTTGCGCTGGATCAGGGCGAGGGTCTGGAGGACGGAGTCGTGCAGGTGAGCGGCCATGTCGGCGCGCTCCTGGCTCCGGATCCGCTCCTCGCGCTCGCTGCCGAGGTCGCTGGCGAGCTGGTGCATCCACGGCCCGACGACGAGGAAGCCCGCGCCGAGCACGATCAGCCCGGCGATGATCAGCGCGGTGGCGTTGCCGAAGTCGAGCTGGCCGCCGGCGAGGATCACCGCGAAGAGCATCAGCCCGACGCCGACCCCGACCCGAACGTACGCCCGCCAGCCGCCCTTGCCGAAGACCATCCGGACCAGGTCGAGGCGTCCGGTGCCGTCGATCCAGCGCTCCCGCTGGGCGGCGTCGGCCTGGCGCCACAGCAGCGCGACACCGGCGACGCCGAGCATCGCCGGCCAGATCAGCGCACCGGCACCGAGCAAGGTGTCGAAGAGCACCACGGCACCGAATCCGAGGGCGAGCAGCGCGATCGCCGGGCCCTTGTCGACGCCGCCCGAACGCGCGGCGGGGCGGCGGCCACCGCGGGTCGCGCTCTCACCGCCGGGCGTGGACTGCTCCAGGAGGGGCGCGGCGGGGACGAAGATCCACAGGGCGGCGTAGAGGAGAACGCCGAAGCCGCTGAACACGGCGGTCACCACGAAGAACGCGCGCACGGCGAGCACCGGCAGGCCGAGGTGTTCGGCCAGGCCCGCGGCCACGCCGCCGATCACCGACGCGTCGGTGTCGCGGTAGGCGCGGCGTACTGCTGAAGCGGAGCCCGAAGCCATAGGCCCTGCGCGCTCCGGGGGCGGTGCCGGCAGCTCCGCCGTGGCATGGGTTGTCGTCATGATGACATCCATCGTCACACCAACCGCGGGTGTATGCCATGAGGATTCACCCTGATCCTTGCGCATCGAGAACTCAGGGCCGTCCCTGATGGTCTGCAGGGTGTTGAGGAGTCAGAGTAGGGGTGTGACGATCCCGCCCGAGGCACCCCTGCCTCCCAACCAGGAGCCGCCCTCGCCTGCCTCCGAGGAGCGCGCCCGCCCCAGTGTCGAGCAGCTGCGCAACCTCAGTGGCCTGCGGCGTACGACCCATGCCTCTCCGGAGGGACGGCACATCGCCGGCGTCGCGGGTGGGATCGCACGCCACTTCGACGTCGACCCGCTGCTGGTGCGGGTGCTGCTGGTCGTGGCGGTGTTCTTCGGGGGCGCCGGCGGGATCGTGTACGTCGCGGCCTGGGTGCTGGTGCCCGAGGAGGGTGCCGAGGACGGGATGATCCCCGTCGGGCCACCTGCCCGCAACCTCCTGCTCTGGATCGCCGGCGGGATCGCGGCGATCTCGCTGCTCGGCGACGCGTTCGGCGACACCAGCGTCCCCTGGTTCTGGCTCGCGGTGCTCGGGGTGGTCGCGCTCTGGTACACCAACCGCGGCAAGTGGGGCCGCAAGCGTGGCGGACCACCCCCGTCTCCGGCTTCGTCACCTGCACCCACGAGCATGGACGTCTCCGCAGCTCAGGCGCGTACTCTTCCGGCGCCGTGGCCCCCCGGATCCTACGATCCCAACGCGCCTGTCACCCTGGCTGGTCAGCGGCGCCCGCCGCTGCTGTTCGGCCGCGCCATCGCGGTCGCCGCGCTGGTGGTCGGTGTCCTCGGGCTCGTCGACGTCGCCGACTGGACGCCGGTCCCGACCAGCGCCTACCCGGCCGCACTGCTCGCCGTCTTCGGTGGCTTCCTCGTGCTCGGCGCCTTCTGGGGCCGGGCCGGCGGGCTGATCTTCCTCGGGCTGCTCGCTCTCGCCGCGCTACCGCTCACCATGATCGACCCGTCGAACATCGACACCGGCAGCAGCATCGAGTCCCATCCGCGGAACGTCGCGACGCTGGAGTCGTCCTACCAGGTCGATGCCGGGGAGATCCTGCTTGACATGAGCGCCATCGACGCGAAGACGCTCGAGGGCCGCGAGCTCGACATCAACAGCTCCTTCGGCGAGATCACGGTGATCGTCCCCGACGACGCCACCGTCGCCGTCGACGCCTCGGTCGGCACCCTCGGTGAGGCGCAGGTCTTCGACGAGACCCGCAGCGACGTCGGCGGGTTCAACCTGGCCCGCACTCACGTGGCCGGCGAAAAAGGCAGCGAGCCTGGTCTCGCCGATGACGCCGACCTCCAGCTGACCGCCACGGCCGATGTCGGTGCGATCAACGTCTACGAGGAGAGCGACCCCCGAGCCGCCGCCTTCGTCGGAACGGCCGAGAGGAGCAACCCGTGAGCTACGACTACGCCCCACCGCCACGCTTCGAGGACCAGGCTCAACCGCCGAAGCGCACCGGCCGGCACCCGGTCAACATCGGCCACCTCGTCATGGGCCTCGCCTTCCTCGTCTTCGTCGTCGTGTGGGCACTGATCGTCAGTGGCACCGTTGTCATTCACAGCATCGAGGACCTCCGCTGGCTCCTCCCGCTCCCGTGGATCGTCGGCGGCTCCATCGGTCTCCTCGCGGCGCTGCTCAGGAAGAACTGACCTAGGGATCTTTCGCGGGGACGTTTGGCGTCTCTGCGGGATCGTTCTTCGGGGTTGGTCTGGGCCGCCGACCCGTTCTTGGAGGGTCTTCTCGATCCGATCCGGCGTCAAGGACGCCCTTCGGGCGCCGGCTTCGCCGGCCGCTTCGCGGTCCTGGACTCCGGACCAGATCGAGAAAAGATTTGGCTGGCTATCGGGGCGGCGGCCCGGGTGTGGCGCAGCGGAATCGTTGCTCGAAAGGTCGGGGTCGAGGGGTGCGCGGGTGGCCCTTCGGGCCACTTACCATCCACAGATGCTAGGCCGTTCACTCACCGCGAAAATGGTGGTTGACCTGGGAAAATAGATAGCCAGGGACGGGCTGGAGGCGTAGAATCAGACTCATCACAGCACACCTCTGAAGGGGAGGATGGGCGATGAGTCTCGGCCGCTCGATCGACCACTGGGGCACCAACCCCGGCGACGCGATCGACGCTGCCTTGAAGACCATCGAGACCGCCCTCCAAGACCTGCTGGCAACAGATCCCGCCTACTGGCGCACCGAGCAGAAGAAGGACCTGCTGGAACGCTTGGAGAAACTCCAGGCCCAGCAGGCCGCGCTCAAGCTGCGGGTGCTCGCGTCCGCCGGCGATATCGCTGAAGAGACCGGTGCCAAAGACGCGTCCGACTGGATGCGGGCCGAGTTGTTGGTCGACAAGGCCGTGGCCCGCTCTCAGATCAAACTCGCGACCGGTGTCGCGAAGTACGACCTGGTCGCCGCCGGTCTCGCTGAGGGTGTCGTGTCCCAGGACAAGGCCAGGGTGATCACCAAAGCGCTCGAGAAGATCGAGACCAACCCCGTCGCCAGCACTGAAGACCTGATCCTGGCCGAGAAGCTGCTGGTCGACTACGCCACCCGGCTGACGGCCAACGAACT
>NZ_JBEXJF010000013.1:0-123935 GCF_040608935.1 Nocardioides sp. NPDC004968 | reverse complement strand
GGCACGCAGGTGCCCACTCGGCCGACGTACGTGACGCCTCGGCAGTAGTCTCCTCGCGTGCGCAAGGGTCGGATCCTCCTGTTGAACGGGGCGTCGAGCTCGGGCAAGAGCAGCATCGGGCAGGAGCTGCTGCCGCTGCTCGAGGACCCGTGGTTCCTCGTGCCGGTCGACGGGATCAGCGGGATGCGGTCGACGGTCCATACGCGGGAGCTCGACGACGCCGAGATCGCCGAGATGCTGCGGCGGACCCGGCTGGGCTACCACCGCGCGGTCGCGGCCCTGGCCTCGGTCGGCAACGACGTGATCATGGACTACCCGCTCAGCGAGATCTGGCGACTCGAGGATCTGCTCGAGGTGCTCGACGGCTACGACGTCACGCTCGTCGAGGTCTGGTGCTCGCCCGAAGAGCTCGAACGCCGGGAGGCCGCCCGCGGCGACCGTCCTGCCGGCCTCGCCCGGTCGCAGACCCTGGTCTACTCGCACCCGTACGACCTCCGCGTCGACTCCACCACCGCGACCCCGGCCGCGTGCGCGAAGGAGATCGCCGAGGCCCTTCCCGCCCTCACCGCGCCGAAAGCCTTCGACCGCCTCCGCGCCGAATAGGCACGTACGTCGCCCTCGCGGTGGGTGGGGTTGGCAGGGATGAGAAAATGATTCCCGACATGTCTGAAACGAAGCTTCCCCGCCCCGGTCAGGCCACCCTCGCCGGGTGGCTCATCGTGCTCGGCTCACTGCTCACCGTGGTGACGGCCTGGGACCAGATCTCCGGGCTGCGCAGCCTGGACACCCGGGAGCGGGTGGAAGAGGTGCTGGCCGAGCCGCCACTCGCCGGCTCGGGGATCGGCCTCGACAACATCCTCGATCTGATGCACGTGATGGCGCTGGTCACCGGCGCCATGGCGGCAGCGGCAGTGATCCTCGGCTGGCACGTGCTGCAGCGCAACAAGCAGGCTCGGCTCGCGCTCACCGTCATCGCGGCGCCGCTCTTCTTCGCCGGCATGTTCGGCGGAGGGTTCTGGTCCACGCTGTCCGCGGTGGCTGTCGTACTCCTGTGGATGTCGCCCACCCGCGACTGGTTCGACGGCGTCTCGCCGACGAAGCGGGAGGCGCTCGACAGCGGCGACCCCGACCAGGAGTCGTACGTCGCGCCGGCTCCGCCGGAGACCCCAGCTTCGTCCGCTTCGACCACCCCGACCGGCTCGACCTCCGGACAGGCTCGGCTCTCACAGCAGCAGCCGCCGCCGTGGACCGGTGCGATCGCCCAGCCCGCCAAGGCAGCACCCAAGCGCCGTCCGGGCGCCGTGACGGCGGCGGCGGTGCTCACCTGGATCGGCTCCGGGTTGACCGCGCTGATGATGCTCGCCTCGGCGGTGACGGCGACCGCCAACCCCGACCTGATCCTCGAGCAGGTGCGCAAGCAGGCGGAGAGCGACCCGAACATGCGGGAGGTGGCGGCGCTCTACACCACCGACGTCATCGTCGCCTCGGTCTGGATCATGGCCGTGCTGGTGGCGCTCGTCTGCGTCGCCGCCGCCGTGTTCGCCGCCTTCGCGATCCGCCGCCACTCCTGGGCCCGGGTCGCGCTGATGATCTCCGCAGGCGTCTCGGCGCTCTCGCTGCTCCTCTTCGCGCTCGCCTTCCCGCCGGCGGTGGTCCTCTTCGGCGCCGCGGTCGCGAGCTTCTCGTTCCTGCTGCGGCCCGAGGTCGCGGCCTGGTTCCGTGGCCGAAGCGAAGGCCCGCGGCAGTAAAGCAGCGCGGCTGACCCTGCGGGCCGGATAGGCTCCGCGACATGTCTGACCAGTACGGCTCCTTCGACAACCCCTATGGCGGCGAGCCGCCGTTCCAGGGGCAGGAGCCGCCGCCCCCGACGCCGTACGCCGCCCCGCAGCCGACACAGCCGCAGCAGCCCCAGGGATGGGGCCAGGTGCCCCCGGTCTACGGCCAGTACGCGATGGGTCAGCAGCCCCCGGCGTACCTTCGCCCTCACTATCCGCAGCCCGATCCCGACACTCGCCCAGGGACGGTGGTCGCGGCGTCGGTCATGACGATCGTGGGGTCCGTGATCGCGCTGCTGATCTCGGTGTTCATGGTGCCCGCGGGGATCGCCGACTACAACGACCCGACGTCCTCGGACAAAGGCGTGACGCTGTTCATGATCATCTGGTTCGCCGTCTGCGGCGTACTCAGCCTGGTCGCCATCCCGCTCGGGATCATGGTGCTGTTCCGCTCCAAGGCGGCCCGGATCCTGCTCACCGTGGTCGGCTCGATCGCCGCGCTGCTCTCGCTCTTCGTGGTGCTCTATCCCGCGCTGATCATCGCCGCGCTGCTGATGCTGTACGTCGGCAGGGCAGGCAACTGGTTCGCCCGGCGGAAGCCCGCCGACCCCTGGCAGCCGCCGGCGGCGCCGGGTATGACACCGCCGACCCACCAGCAGTTCTAGACCTAGGAGACGAGCGAGTCGTCCTTGGCTCCGTTGTCGGATCCGCGGACGATCTTGTAGATGCGCAGGCCGATCCAGGCCACGACGGCGACGGCGACGACCACGATGACGACGTTCTGGAAGCGCCCGACGATCGGCTCGACCTTCTCCCAGTTGTCGCCCAGCTGGTAGCCGGCGACGACGAAGATGGTGTTCCAGATCGCCGAGCCGACGGTGGTGAGGAGCAGGAACTTCCAGATCGGCATCCGGGTGACCCCGGCGGGCACCGAGATCAGCGACCGGAAGATCGGGATGAAGCGGCCGAAGAAGACCGTCCAGGCGCCGTACTTCTCGAAGAACGCCTCGGTCTTCTCCAGGTCGGAGGTCTTGACCAGCGGCAGCTTCTCGCCGATCCAGTAGACCCGCTCACGGCCGATGGCAGCACCGATCAGGTAGAGCACGAGCGCGCCGACGACCGAGCCGAGCGTGGTCCAGATCAGCGCCTCGGCGATCGTGAAGCGTCCCTGCGCGGCGGTGAACCCGGCCAGCGGCAGGATGATCTCCGAGGGCAGCGGCGGGAAGAGGTTCTCCAGCGCGATACCGAGCCCCGCACCCACCGGGCCGAGTTTGTCCATCAGGTCGACCGCCCAGCCGGCGACGCCGGTGAGCTCCTCGGGCTGGGTGGCGGTGAGGATCATGATGCTCTCTTCGAAGTGTGTGGGTGGGCCGGGGCGGGCGAAGCCTAGCGACCTGAGTTGTGGATCCCCTAGGAGGCCGCGTTGACCGCGTCCAGGTCGGCCCGGGTCAGCACCGACCGGATCTCCAGCTCGACGTCACGAAGGGACTCGCCGGGCTCGGGCGACCGGTCGATCGCACACACCACAGTGTCCACGACCGCACCAAGCGGACGGAGCGCGTTGACGGCATCCCGCACCGCCCCGCCACTGGTGATCACGTCCTCGATCAGGGTCACGCGCTTGCCCTCGAAGGACGGGCCCTCGGCGAGCTTGGCGGTGCCGTACTCCTTGGCCTTCTTCCGGATGAAGATCGCCGGGATGCCGGTCTTGGCCGACACCATGGTCACGATCGGGATGCCGCCGAGCTCGAGGCCGCCGAGCAGCTCGGTCCCCTCCGGGAGCAGCTCGACCATCCGTGCTGCGACACGATCCAGCAGAGCCGGGTTCGCCTCGAAGAGGTACTTGTCGAAGTACGTGTCGCTGACCTGTCCCGAGCGGAGCGTGAACTCCCCGTGCAGGCGGCAGGTGGCGTCGATGTCGGCAGCAAGGGTCTGGTCCGTGGTCACGGGTCCTAGCCTAAGTCGTATGACGGCACGACGACTCCACGGCATCCCGCCGACGATCTTCTCCGAGATGTCCGCTCTGGCCGCCGCCACCGGCGCGGTCAACCTCGGCCAGGGCTTCCCCGACGTGGATGGCCCCGACGAGATCATCAAGGAAGCCGTCGCTGCCCTCGAAGGTGGACGGAACCAGTACGCCCCCGGCCCGGGCATCCCGGCGCTGCGTGAGGCGGTCGCGGCCCACCAGGAACGCCACTACGGCATGACCTTTGACCCGGCGCGCGAGGTCGCGGTCACCACCGGCGCCACCGAGGGCATCGCGGCGGCGATCCTCGCCCTGGTCGACCCGGGCGACGAGGTGATCCTCGTCGAGCCCTACTACGACAGCTACCCGGCCATGGTGCAGTTCGCAGGCGGCGTACGTCGCCCGGTGACGCTGAGCCTGGACGCGTCCGCGGCGGGCGGCAGACTGCCGCGCGAGGCGCTGGAGGCCGCTGTCTCCCCGAAGACGAAGGTGCTGCTGCTCAACTCCCCGCACAACCCGACCGGCACGGTGCTCACCCGTGAGGAGCTGGAGACGGTCGCCGCCTTCGCGGTCGAGCACGACCTGACGGTGGTCTCCGACGAGGTCTACGAGCACCTGACCTTCGACGACGTGGAGCACGTCCCGATCGCCACGCTCCCCGGAATGCGCGAGCGCACCCTGACCCTGTCGAGCATCGGCAAGTCCTACTCCTTCACCGGCTGGAAGGTCGGCTGGGCGACCGGCCCGGAGCACCTGGTCCAGGCGCTCCTGGGCGCCAAGCAGTGGCTGACGTTCACCTCCGGTGCCCCGCTGCAGCCGGCTGCCGCGTACGCGCTCGAGCATCTCGACCACTGGCCCAAGGAGCTCGCCCTCGACCTGCAGGGGCGGCGCGACCTGCTGTGCGACGGGCTGAAGCAGATCGGCCTGGACGTGACGATCCCGGAGGGCACCTACTTCGCCGTCTCCGACATCACCGACCTCGGCTGGAACGACGGGCTCGAGTTCTGCCGCGCGCTGCCCGAGCGGGCCGGCGTCGTGGCCATCCCGTTGCAGGGGTTCTACGACACCGATGCCGGGAAGCAGCTGGTCAGGTGGACCTTCACCAAGCAGCGCGAGGTGATCGAGGAAGCCCTGGAGCGACTTGCCCGAGGGCGTCTGAGGCGTTAGTGGTCGGCCCGGTGGTCGGCGTCGTCCGCCGGTGTGCGAGGTCGGACGGCCAACCCCAAGATGTCGCGGTCCGCGTGACCGTCGTGGTCGAGGTCCCCGGCGAGCCGGGAGGCCGTACGCCGCCGGCGCCACCACTCGACCATCGCGGGCAGGAACGCGAGCGCGAAGAGCAGCAGGATCAGGTAGTCGATGTTGTCGGCCAGCCAGGGCCAGCGGGACCCGACGAAGAAGCCGAACAGCGTCACCGCCAGCACCCACAGCACGCCGCCGACGAGGCTCCAGAAGTAGAACCGTCGCCGGTCCATGTGGGTGACTCCCGCGACGACGGTGACATAGGTGCGTACGAAAGCGATGAACCGGCCGATCACCAACGCCTTGTTGCCGTGCTTGTCGAAGAACTCACGGGTCTGGTCGAAATGCCTCTTTTTGATGAACCGGCCGTCGCGTTCATAGAGCCGCGGACCGATCTTTCGGCCGATCTCATAGCCGGTCACGTTGCCGGCGAACGCCGCGGCGACGAAGAAGAGCATCGCGATGACGATCTCGACGCCGGGTGGCCCGGGAAAGATGTCGATCTTGCCGGTCGCGATGAAGATTCCGAGCGCGATCAGCAGGCTGTCACCGGGGAGGAACGGGAAGAAGAGACCGCACTCGATGAAGATGATGATCAGGCTGATCCAGAAGAGCGGCTCGCCGAAAGTGGCCAGCAGAAAGTCCGGACTCATCCATTCCAAACCGGCCAACATCGGCGCAAAATTCCCCGCACCTGTCACGGCCCCTACGGTACCCATAGGTAACAACTCTTGTTGTCGAATATTCTGACTCGTCGATGAACGAGACACGACCGTCCGAGGCTGATTCCAGAGCGCCCTACGACCCGATGCCCCACGGGCAGCCGGAGGTCGGACTGGGCCCGTGGCCGGGTGAATGGCCCGAGGGGGAGCACTGGGATCCGGAGCTGTTGGCCAATGGCGACCGCCGCAACGTGGTCGACCGCTACCGCTACTGGACGCTCGAGGCGATCGTCGCCGACCTCGACCGGCGCCGCCACGGCTTCCACGTCGCCATCGAGAACTGGCAGCACGACTTCAACATCGGCACCATCGTCCGCACCGCCAACGCCTTCCTGGCCGCCGAGGTGCACATCGTCGGCAACCGCCGCTGGAACCGCCGCGGCGCGATGGTCACCGACCGCTACCAGCACGTCCATCACCACCCCGACGTGCCCGCGCTCGCGGCGTACCTCCATGAACGAGACGTACGCCTCCTCGGCATCGACAACCTGCCCGGCTCGCTCCACCTGGAGACCATGGAGCTGCCGAAGTCGGTCTGCTTCCTGTTCGGGCAGGAGGGCCCGGGTCTGTCCGAGCAGGCTCGCGAGAGCGTCGACGGCACCTTCTCGATCGCCCAGTTCGGCTCGACGCGGTCCATCAACGCCTCCGCCGCCGCGGCGATCGCGATGCACTCCTGGGTCGTCCAGCACGCCGACCTCTCCTCCGAGCAGGCCTGGCGCGGTTGACGGCGGGTTGTAACCCGGTTACGACCCGGTGTCACCCGCGAGAAATGGATCCGCTAAAGTTAACTCCCGGGTCGCCCGGATGTGCCCCACTTTCGTGGGTGCGTGGCCTCGGGGCCGGGCGGCAGCGGGGGCTTTCAGCGCCTCTCGATCCGGTAGCGGATCTGGACCTGCTCGCCGGTCCGCAGGACGTCGATGACGCTCATCCGCTTGCTGGTGATGCGGCGGGGGAGCAGTGGCGCCCCGGCGCCGAGGGTGACCGGGCAGATCCCGGCGACGACCTCGTCGAGCAGGCCGGCGTCGTCGAACTGGCCGACCAGATCCCCACCACCCACGAGCCAGATCCCGCCGTCGACGGTGGCCGCGATCTCGTCGTAGACGGGCTTCACGTCGCCCTGCACGAAGCGGACCTGCGTGCCCTGGACCTCCGGCAGGTCGGTCGCGTGCGTGAACACCCACACCGGCCGCTCGTCGTAGTACTCCCGCCACTTCTCCGGGCCGGTCAGCATCTCCGGATCGTGGTCGATCATCCAGCGGTACGTCGTACCGCCCATCACCAGCGCCGCCGACTCCGCCATCAGCCGCTCCCATGAGCTCTCGTCGTCGCCGTGCGGCGTCTCGAAGAGCCAGTCCAGCGAGCTGTTCTCATCGGCGATGTAGCCGTCCAGGGACGTTGCGGTGAAGTAGGTGACCTTGGGCATGCCCCCGACGCTAGGCGCGTCAGGGGCATGCCCGCCCGACCGTTCTTGCTCCGTCTCCTGCTGGTCGGTCAGGTCCGGGAGGCGTCCCCCCACTCCAGGGACGTACGCAGCGCGGCGAGGCCGCGCGAGGAGTGGCTCTTGACCGTGCCCTCGCTGATCCGCAGCTCGCGCGCGGTCTCGGCGACCGACAGCTGCAGCCAGTGACGCAGGACGACCACCTTGCGCTGCATCTCCGGCAGCGCCTGGAGCGCCGCGAACAGCTCGGACCGCTCCTCGACCTGGTCCGCGGGACCGGGCCGTTCCGGCAGGTCGCCCGACCGCTCCCGCTTCCACCACGGCCGCCGGGTCTGGTCGATGTGGGCGCGGACCAGGATCGTCCGGACGTACGCCTCCTCCGACCCCGACTCGACCCGGCGCCACGAGGCGTACAGCTTCAGCAGCGACGTCTGCACCAGGTCGTCCGCCCGGTGCCAGTCGCCGCACAGCGCGTACGCCACCCGCACGAGGTGCGGCCGCCTGGCCGCGACGAACGCGGTGAAGGCCTCGTCGTGCGCGCTCATGCCCACGGCCCCCCTTTGGGGCTGTTGTTTCGCCGAACGATCTCGGCGAACTCGTCGAGTGAGAACGGACCTCGATCCTCGGCGTACGGCGCCGGGAGCAGGTTGTAGGCGAACGCCCACGAGACGTTCTTCGTCCGCGTAGCACTCTCCTTCTCCTGGACGAGGACGTACTGCTCCTTGCCGTCGACCGTGATCCGCGCGGCAGCGGTCTGTGACGTCTCGGCAGTGAAGGACTCGTTGATGTCCGGGTCGGCGACCTGTTCGAGGACCTTCACCCCGTCCGCGGTGGGAACAACAGTCGAGCCGTTGAACTCGACCACGTCGGTGATGGCGGCTTCTTCGAGGTAGCGGTCATTCGGACGATAGGCCGTGCGATCCGACTCCTCGATGTCGGCCAGCCAGTCCTCGATCGTCTGACCGGGGATGGCATAGGTGGAGCCACCCTCAGAGTCCAGGGTGGTGGTTGGCGTGTGGCACGCTCTGACGAGACCCCACCGCTCGATGCCGTCTCGCTCGAAGACCACCCCGGCCGAGTCCCAGGGCGCGTCGTAGCCGAGCGGGTTCGAGATCCTTCGGACGACCCTCCAACCGTCTCCGCCGGCCTCCAACCCGCCATCGGGTCTCAGGGTGGCGCCCGGCGTGGTGTTGGAGATGTTGTGCGCCCACGTCTGGAAGTCGTTGGTCGTGCGAGAAGCGTCGGTGAACGAGATGTCGGCCCGGTCCAAGAAGTAGGCGTAGATCGTCTTCTGCCCGTCTGTCGCGGCGATCGCCAGTGTGTCGCTGAGATCGGTGGGCTCCTCGACACGGTCGACCTCCGTCCAGCCCGGCTGGAGCGTGGTCTCGCCGGTGTCGAAGTCGTACGCGACGGGCGCCTGGTCGCTCAGCGGGATGTCGACAGCGGGAGGCCACTCCTCGTCCGTCGACTGCGTCGCGATCGGCGGGTTCGGGGTGGCGCTGTCGCGCGAGGGAACGACCATCGCGCCGATACCGACCACGGCGGCCACCGCGGCGGCGGTGCCGGCGACGACGGCGAGCCGCCGGCGGCGTACGAGCTTCTTCCCGTCTGCCACCAGCGCAGCCGGGTCCGAGTGTGTCGGCGGGGGTTGGGGGATCGCCCGCTCGAGGGTTTCCTGCCAGTCCATGATGGCCTCCAAGTTCAGTCTCACCCCTGGATACGGATCTCGCGGCAGATCGGTTGTCCTGCTTGATCGATCCAACTCCGAGCGTTGGCAACGGGTGGTCGGGGGCGCATTACGCTGGCCACCAGCGCACCGGTCGACAACGGATCTCAAGGAGAACCTCCAGATGCCCATCGCCACCCCCGAGAAGTACGCCGAGATGCTCGCGACCGCGAAGGAGAAGGGTTTCGCCTTCCCCGCGATCAACGTCTCCTCGTCGCAGACGCTCAACGCGGCACTGGCCGGCTTCGCGGAGGCCGGCTCGGACGGCATCATCCAGATCTCCACCGGCGGCGCGGAGTACCTCTCCGGCCCCACGGTCAAGAACATGGTGACCGGCTCGGTGGCCTTCGCCGCGTACGCGACCGAGGTCGCCAAGTCCTACGACGTCAATATCGCGCTCCACACCGACCACTGCCCCAAGGACAAGCTCGACGGCTTCGTACGTCCCCTCCTCGAGCTCTCCGCCGAGCGCGTCCAGCGCGGTGAGGCGCCGCTGTTCCAGAGCCACATGTGGGACGGGTCCGCGGTGCCGCTGGCCGAGAACCTGCAGATCGCCGAGGAGCTGCTGGCGAAGGCCAAGGCCGCCCACATCGTGCTCGAGATCGAGGTCGGCGTCGTCGGTGGCGAGGAGGACGGCATCGTCGGAGCGATCGACGACAAGCTCTACTCGACCCCCGAGGACGCCATCGCGACCGCCGACGCGCTGGGCGTCGAGGGCTATCTGACCGCGCTCACCTTCGGCAACGTGCACGGCGTCTACAAGCCGGGCAACGTCAAGCTCCGTCCTGCGATCCTGCGTGACGCCCAGGACGCCGTCGTCACCAAGCTCGGCCTCCTGGCCGGTGCCAAGCCGTTCGACCTCGTCTTCCACGGCGGCTCCGGCTCGAGCGCCGAGGAGATCGCCGAGGCGGTCTCCTACGGCGTGGTCAAGATGAACATCGACACCGACACCCAGTACGCCTACACCCGCGCGGTCGCCGGCCACATGCTCGCCAACTACGACGGCGTTCTGAAGGTCGACGGCGAGGTCGGAAACAAGAAGGCGTACGATCCTCGCGCGTGGGGCAAGCTCGCTGAGGCCGGTATGGCCACTCGGGTCGTCGAGGGTGCCCAGCATCTCGGTTCTGCGGGCAATTCCATCGGCTGAGCGACACGCCGGGGATGGGCCAATGGTCCCGGTTCGGAAAACGTTGTGGCACACGGCATAGCAAACTCGGGCTTATGTCGTTGTGCCGGTCATTGGTAAAGCGATTCAATGCCCTAGCTGGACGGCGACCCTCGGGTAACAAGGTCGAACCGTCCCTTTGGCGTTGATCTTGGGAGGGACATCCTCGGTATGGAAACCACTGCGCGAAACCGCACAATCGGCGGAATCGTCATAGGCGCGATCATTCTGATCCTGCTACTCGTCTTGTTCTCGTGCACCGTGAACAGCGATCCACAGAGCTCGCCGAAGGAGGATCCGACCACCGGGGAGTCTTCGCTCCCCAGTGACCCGGACACTCTCGAGCCCGACGACAAGCCGTCGGAGAAGGACTCCGACGAGCCGGAGGTCGTCGACGACGACATCGTCCCGGCTGCGAACACCGGTGTGACCTTCATCCCCGCGGGCAACGTCCCGTCGGGCAGCACGCCCACCTGTGAGCTCGACCCGAGCGCCTGCGAGGACACTCGTCCGCCGGGCGCCGGTGTGGACATCTGCGAGATCCGCCCGGACCTGACCCAGTGCCAGGAGCCGACTCCGCCGACCACCCCGCCGACGACGCCGCCGACGACTCCGCCGACGGAGGAGCCCACCGAGTGTGAGCTGTTCCCGTGGCTGCCGCAGTGTGACGACGGCGAGGAGCCGGGCGAGGAAGACGAGACTGCTCCCGACCCGGTGACGATCGCCGGCTGCAGGGTCCTGAGCAACACCGCCGTGACCATCGACTGGTCCGAGGCGCAGGACAAGAGCGGGATCTCCCACTACACGGTGACGTCGCGTCCCAACGCCGGCAACCCGGGTGACACCGACCGGACCTCCGCGACCTTCAACGACCTTCGGGCCGGGGAGACCTACCGGTTCTGGGTCACTGCGACCGACAAGGCCGGCAACGAGTCCGAGGACAGCAACGACGTCGAGTGCGTCATGGACGTCACGGCGCCTGAGGTGCCTGCGGACCTGACCGTCGAAGAGGGCGACCCGAGCGACAGCACGCTCAACGTGAGCTGGTCCGACTCCGACGACAACGAGAACGGCGTCGGCGACGTCTCCTACAACCTCTACCGCAACGGCGACCTCGTCGGCCCCGTCAACGGGACGTCGTACGAGGACACCGGTCTGAAGGCCGGCACCGAGTACACCTACTCCGTGCAGGCCGTCGACGGCGCCGGCAATGAGTCCGCACGCTCCGCCGGGGTCTCGGGCACGACCACGAAGATCGCGCCGACGGTCCCGACCGGCCTCGACGCGAGCGCCGAGGGTCCGCTCGGCTTCACCCTGACCTGGAATCCGTCGGTGGACGAGGACGGCGTCACGCCGGCCGCGGAGATCGACTACCGGATCAGCGTCAACGGTGGACTGTGCTTCGGTGGCACGGTCACCGGTGAGACCACGTTCCAGGCGACCTGTGTCCTGCTGTGGGACACGACCAGGGTCACGGTGACGGCGATCGACGGTGACGGCAACGAGTCGGCTGCCAGCCGGACGCTGACGGTGAACTCGGACGGTAGCGAGGCCAGGGAGCTCAACGGCAACACCGCGCTCCGCTCGAACACGCCGGGCGAGGACAAGTCCGACGCTCCGGCCGACAAGCCGGCGTCGCCGGAGGCCCCGGCCGAGGACGCTCCTGCCGAGGAGCAGCCGACCGAGGAGAACTCGCCGCTGCTGCCGGGTCTGGATGACATCCTCCCGGGCGGCGAGGACACTGCTGAGGCTCCTGCTGAGGAGCCGGCGGAGCCCGAGGCGACGCCGAGCGAGTCGGAGACCCCGGCTGCGCGGCCGACGACCGAGGAGCCTGCTGACGAGGCGACCGAGGAAGCTCCCGCCGAAGATGACGAGGGTGGCCTGCTGGACAACATCGGTGACGCGCTGACCAGCGCCGTGGCCGCGGTGTTCTAGCCGACGCACGCCGAGAAACAGGGCGGGGAGAGCCGAGAGGCTCTCCCCGCCCTGTTGCGTTTTCCGGCTGGGTCTCGAGCGGCGGCGCGACGGCCGCAAAACCAAGGAGTCGGATGCCCAGCGCCCCCCACAAGCCCTGGACATCCGACGTTCTTGGGTGACCGACACCAGTGTGCGTCAGCCGTGCGCACAGGTTAGGCATAGAAACGCCCATGGGGCCAGATGGTTAAGACGAAATTCATGAAGTTTCCGTGCGCATTCGAACAGATTCGAACAGATCTGAGGGCCGAATCATCTAGATCCATACATTAGGATTTCGGTGTGCGTGTGATGACCTCCCGAGCTCGCGCGGCAATCTTCGCCCCGATCGGCGACGAAGGCCGGGCTGCGCGCGTCGAGAACCGGCTCGCGGAGGCGATCCGCTCCGGCGTGCTCGCACACGGCGAGCGGCTCCCCAGCGAACCGGAACTGGCCCAGATGCTCGGCGTCGCGACGGTCACCGCACGGGAGGCATTGGTCGCGCTGCGCGCCAAGGGCCTGGTGGTGACGACACGGGGGCGGGGCGGTGGCTCGTTCGTACGTGCCCCCGAGAGCGGCGACCTCGTCGAGGAACGGCTCGCCTCGATGTCGCGGGTCGAGCTGCGTGACCGGGCCACGGTCTACCTGGTGGTGCTCACCGGCTGTGCGGAGATCGCGGCGGAGCGTACGGACCCTGACGAGGTCGAGGACCTGCGCGACCTGCTGATCCCGCTCAACGTCAGCGACGTGGCCCGCTGGCGTAGCGCCGACAGCGAGCTCTACCTGTCGGTGGCCGCGCTGACCCAGTCGGCCCGGATGACCCGCGAGGTGGTGCGTCAGGAGGCGGACTTCGGCGCGCTGCTCCGGATCCCGCTCAACGAGCCGGGGTTCCGGGAGGCCACGGCGACCCGCCACCAGGAGCTTGTCGAAGCCCTCGCAGCAGGAGATGCTGTCAGGGCACGGGAGAGCGTACGCGAGCACGTCGCCCACTCCCTTGAACGCTTGGCCGAGATCCATGAGGCGGTGCGACGATGACTAACACGATGACTCCCCTCGACTGTGTGGCTCAGGTCGAGCAGCATTTCGGGCCGATCGTGACCGAGCTCGAGCGCGTACGCAGCGAGGTGGCCGCCCTCTTCGAGTCCGGCCCGGTGACCACCGCATCCCTGCGGGAGCGGCTCGAGCCCGGCTCGCTGGAGTTCCTGCGCAACCCCGACCTCATCGGTGGTGGCTTCGTCGTGGCCCCGGGCGTGCTGAGCGACCGCCGGCTCTACCTCGTCTGGTGGCAGGGCGAGGAGCGTGACTTCCTCGGCGACGCCGATGCGCCGGGCACCGGCGAGGCGATCGACTACACCCGCCAGCCCTGGTATCGCTCGCCGGAACGCACCGGCGAGCTGACCCTCGTCGGGCCGTACGTCGACTTCGTCTGCACCGACGAGTACGTCATGACCACGACGATGCCCGTCTATGCCGGGGGCCGCATGGTCGGCGTCGCGGGGGCCGACACCCTGGTCGAGACGCTCGAGACGATGCTGCTGCCGGGGCTTCGTGAGGCCGGCGCGACGCTGGTCAACGGCCACGGCAAGGCGATCGTCTCCGCCGACCCGCAGCTGGCCACCGGCGCCCCGCTCACCACTGCCCGGGACATGATCCCGTGCCGCGGGCTGCCGCTCTCCGTCGCCTTAGGCTGACGGCTTCACCATGTGACGCGGCGTGGTGAAGAAGAGCACCGCCACGAAGCCGACCGCCAGCGCGACCGCCGGCAGCAGCATCACCTCGGACATCGCCTCGGCGAACTCCGTAGCCACTGCGGGCGGGACCGAGGAGCCCGCCACGGTCTCGTGGCCGCCCGCCAGCGATCCGCCGAGGCCGTGGGCGTTGAGGCGGAGGTCGATGAGCACGGCGACCGCGGCGGAGCCGATCACCGACCCGACCAGCCGGGTGGCGTTGTAGACCCCGGCGCCCGCGCCGGCCAGCCGCATCGGCACGTTGCGGGTGGCGGTCGCCGCGAGGGGCGCCCACACGGCGGCCGAGCCGAGGCCGAAGACGGCCATCGGCACCAGCAGCTGCCACAGCTGGGAGTCGACGGTCATCGGCACCGCGAGCCAGAAGAGCGAGACGGAGCAGAGGAAGAAGGCGACGCCGGTCAGCAGCCGCGGATGCATCCGGTCGCTCAGCCGGCCGACCAGCGGCGCGGCGAGGAGGGAGACCAGCGCCATCGGGACCATCAGCAGCGACGCCTCGAGCGCGGTGTAGCCGCGAACGAGCTGGGCGTACAGCATCAGCGGGAAGCCCTGCGCGACGGCCGCGAAGCCCATGCAGGAGATCGCCAGGCTGGAGACGGAGAAGTTACGGTCGGTGAAGATGGACAGCGGCACCAACGGCTCCTTGCGGTTGCGCGCCTGCCACCAGACGAAGAGCGCCATGATCGCGACGCCGCCGGCGACGAGCGCCCAGGTGACTGCGTCCCAGCCGCGCTGCTCGCCGTTCTGCAGGCCGAAGACCACGCAGAACATCCCGACGCCGCTGAGCGCCACGCCGAGCCAGTCGAAGACGTGCGCGTGGGTCTCCAGCGCGGGCACCATCAGCCAGTTGAGGACGATCGCGATGATGCCGATCGGCACGTTGACGAAGAAGATCCACTCCCAGCCGCCGATCGCGACCAGCGCCCCGCCCGCGAGCGGGCCGACGAGCGTCGCGATGCCCGCCGTCGCGCCCCACAGCGCCATCGCCGCGCCCCGCCGCTCGGCCGGGAAGATCCGGGTGATGGTCGCCATCGTCTGCGGCGTCATCATCGCCGCGCCGAGACCCTGCACCGCCCGCGCGGCCACCAGCGACTCGATGCTGCCGGCGAGCCCGCACCACAGCGACGAGGCCGTGAAGACCGCCAGGCCGGCGATGTAGATCCACTTGGGCCCGAAGCGGTCACCGAGCCTGCCCATGATCAGGACCGGCACGGCGTAGGCCAGCAGATAGGCGCTGGTCACCCACAGCACCGCGTTGGCGCTCGCGTCGAGCTCGGCCATGATGTCCGGCGTCGCGACGGTCACGATCGTCATGTCGACCAGCAGCATGAAGAAGCCGATGCACAGCGCGAACAGCGCCCGCCACGGGTGCTCCGTCGTCTGCGCTGAGGTCGTCTGCGTCACGGGCTGGGTCATGGCCACAGTCAACACCCGCGCGCCGACATCTCCCTGATCGGTCTGCCCGGGGAAAGACGGTCGGTGGCTGCGGGCACAATGGTGCGTATGACCCACCAGGACCTGATGGCCGGACCGCCGCCGACCCACCTCCCCGCCGACCCCGCGACCGACGAGCTGGCCGCCGGCACCGACCCCGCCGAGGTCGTACGCCGCCACCCCGCCTCGCCCTCTGCCTGGGCCGCTCTCGCCACGGCCGCCAAGGAGACCGGCGCCGAGGACGTGACCATCTACGCCTACGCCCGCGTCGGCTACCACCGCTCGCTCGACATGCTGCGCCGCAACGGCTGGAAGGGCCACGGCCCGGTGCCGTGGGAGCACGAGCCCAACCGCGGCTTCCTGACCAGCCTTGCCCTTCTCGCCGAGCAGGCCAAGGCGATCGGCGAGACAGAGGAGTGGGAGCGCTGCAGCGAGTTCCTGCGCGACAGCAGCCCGACGGCGTACGACACGCTTCTGGGGTGAATACCGAATCGCGTCGGACCAGCGATTTCGCCTAGCCTTGACCCGTGACTGAGCAGACCACCAACGCGCCCGCTGAGCCCAGTGATGGGCCTGACCTGAACGAGCAGATGATCGTTCGGCGCGAGAAGCGCGAGCGCCTGCTGGCCGAGGGCAAGAAGGCGTACGCCATCGGGGTCGGCCGCACCCACACGCTCGCCGAGGTGCGCGAGGCCTACGAGGACAAGCTCGAGGCCGGTGACGAGACCCAGGACGTGGTCACCGTTGCCGGTCGGGTCATGTTCGTCCGTAACACCGGCAAGCTCGCGTTCGCGACGCTGCAGGAGGGCATCGGCACCCGGCTCCAGGTGATGCTCTCGCTCGCCGAGGTGGGGGAGGAGTCGCTCGCGGAGTGGAAGAGCCTGGTCGACCTCGGTGACCACGTCGCCGTGACCGGCCGGGTGATCTCCTCGCGGCGCGGCGAGCTCTCCATCATGGCCTCGAGCTGGGAGATGGCGTCCAAGGCGCTGCGGCCCCTGCCGGTGCTCCACAAGGACCTCTCCGAGGAGGCCCGGGTCCGGCAGCGTTACGCCGACCTGATCGTGCGCCAGGAGGCGCGCGACATGGTGCGTACGCGCGCGAAGATCACCCAGGCGATCCGCCGCCGTCTCGAGGACGACGGCTACCTCGAGGTCGAGACGCCGGTCCTCCAGCTCATCCACGGTGGTGCGCACGCGCGGCCGTTCAAGACCCACATGAACGCGTTCGACCAGCCGATGACCCTGCGCATCGCGCTCGAGCTCAACCTCAAGAAGGCGGTCGTCGGCGGCGTCGACAAGGTCTACGAGATCGGCCGGATCTTCCGCAACGAGGGCGTCGACTCCACGCACAGCCCCGAGTTCACGATGATCGAGGCCTACCAGGCCTACGGCGACCAGTTCACGATCGCCGAGGAGATGCGGCAGATGTACCTCGCCGCCGCCGACGCGGTCGGCTCGCGCCAGGTCGAGACCGACGCCGGGGTCATCGACCTCGACGGCGAGTGGAAGTGGCTGCCGGTCTACGAGGGCGTCTCCGAGGCCGTCGGTGTCGAGGTCACCCCCGACACCGACGTCGACACGCTCAAGGCGCTCGCCGACAAGCACGACGTCGAGCTCGACCCGGCCTGGGACGCGGCCAAGATCGTCATGGAGCTGTGCGGCGAGCTGGTCGAGCCCCACCTGATCCAGCCGACCTTCCTGTGCGACTTCCCGGCGATCGCCCAGCCGCTGGCGCGGATCAACGACGAGGAGCCGGGCAAGGTGCTCGCCTGGGACCTGATCATCGGCGGTGTCGAGCGCGGCACCGGGTTCACCGAGCTGATCGACCCGGTCGTGCAGCGCGAGGTCCTCACCGCCCAGTCCCTCCTCGCCGCCGGCGGCGACCCCGAGGCGATGCAGCTCGACGAGGACTTCCTGCGCGCGCTGGAGTACGGCGCCCCGCCGATGGGTGGTCTCGGGCTCGGCCTGGACCGGGCGATCATGCTCTTCACCGGTGCCGGGATCCGCGAAACGATCCTCTTCCCCTTGTTGAAGCCCGAGGCCTGACGCGGCGGCTTGTCCCTTCGTCAAGGCGGTGTCCTGAGCCTGTCGAAGGGTATGCAGCCGAAGGCACGCTTCTCCTGCGGAGCTCCGCAGGAGAAGCGAGACCTCGTCTGCATACCTTGATCAAGGCCCACCTCCGTACCTGAGACTAAAGTGCCGGGTATGGAGAACGGCCGGTCGGAAACGTTGATGACCGCGCTCGGGTTCGACCCGGGCGCGGCTCAGCTCTACAGCCGCCTCCTTCCGCTCACCGGGTGGCCGTGCATGGTGGTGGCGGCGACGCTGTCCACCTCCGAGGAGGAGCTGAAGGAGGAGGCCGCGCCGCTGGTCGAGAGCGGTGTCGTCTCCATCGGCGAGACCTTGACCGTGCTCAGCCCGACCGCCGTGGTCGCCCACATGCTGGAGCGGGCCGCGACCAGAGCCCAGGACGCCCACGACCATCTGCTGAAGATCTCCCAGTCGGTCCCGTACGTCGCAGGCACCGCCGCACGCCTCCCGGCCCAGATCGGCGAGGAGCACCCGATCGAGGGCGAGGTGATCGCGACCGAGTTCACGCCGGAGACCTTCGAGCGGCTGGTCTCGACCACATCGGGCGACATGATGTGGCTGCGCCCGGCGGTGACCGTGCATCCCTCGGAGATGCGGTTCATCTCGGTCATCGAGTCCACGATCAAGTCGGGTCGCCGGTGTCGTGGGATCTACCCGGTGGCCGCCCTGAAGCAGGCGCCCGACGTGCTGCGGATGCGGATCGAGATCGGTGAGGAGATCCGGATCCTGCCGCGCGTCGGCACCCACCTGATGGTGGTCGGCAGCACGCACGCGATGTTCCCCGACCCGCTCGGCCCGGTGGAGCAGCCGATGATCAACGTACGCCAGCGGGGCATCGTCGAGGTGGTGACCAGCTACTTCGAGGAGCTGTGGCGCCGCGCCCTCCCGGCGGCCGAGCTCGAGGACCTGCCGAACGCCGAGCGCCGCCTCTTGCTCGCCGAGCTGGCCAGCGGAGCCCAGGACGAGCAGATCGCCCGGAGGCTGGGAGTCTCGCTGCGTACGGTCCGGCGACGGGTCGCCGAACTGCTCGAGGAGCTCGGTGCGACCTCACGGTTCGAGGCGGGTGTAGAGGCCGCCCGGCGAGCCTGGCTGTGACGTACGCGCCTGAATTTGCTAGCGTGTGGTCGCAAGAGCCCTGGTCTTGCCAGGGTTTTTTGCATTTGTAGATGGATCCAACACACACGAGATATTGGTGCGTTGAGCAGCCGGGCACGCCCGGAGGGACTCCGTCCGGAGCGAAGGAGCGACACACATGCCCGCGATCACGATCATCGGTGCCCAATGGGGCGACGAAGGCAAGGGCAAGGCGACCGACCTGCTCGGTGAGCACGTCGACTACGTCGTCAAGTTCAACGGCGGCAACAACGCCGGCCACACCGTCGTCATTCGCCAAGAAGACGGGCAGAGCGAGAAGTACGCCCTCCACCTGCTGCCCAGCGGCATCCTGACCGCCGGCGTGACGCCGGTGATCGGCAACGGCGTGGTCGTCGACCTCGCGGTCCTCTTCGAGGAGCTGACCGGTCTGGAGGCGCGCGGCGTCGACATCTCCAAGCTGAAGCTGTCCGCCAGCGCCCACGTCATCGCCGACTACAACCGCCAGCTCGACAAGGTCACCGAGCGCTTCCTCGGCTCGCGCAAGATCGGCACCACCGGCCGCGGGATCGGCCCGACCTACGCCGACAAGGTCAACCGCATCGGCATCCGCGTCCAGGACCTCTTCGACGAGTCGATCCTGCGCGGCAAGGTCGAGGGCGCCCTGGAGCTGAAGAACCAGCTGCTCTCGAAGGTCTACAACCGTCGTGGCTTCACCGTCGACGCGGTCGTCGAGGATCTGCTGTCCTACGCGGACCGGATCGCGCCGATGGTCTGCGACACCGGCCTGCTGCTCAACCAGGCGCTCGACCGGGGCGAGACCGTGCTGCTCGAGGGCGGCCAGGCGACCCTGCTCGACGTCGACCACGGCACCTACCCGTTCGTGACCTCCTCCAACGCCACCTCGGGCGGCGCCTGCACCGGCTCCGGCATCCCGCCGACCCGGATCGACCGCGTCGTCGCGATCGTGAAGGCCTACACCACCCGTGTGGGCGAGGGGCCGTTCCCGACCGAGCTCTTCGACCCGTCCGGCGACTACCTGCGCGACAACGGCCACGAGTTCGGCACGACCACCGGACGCCCGCGCCGCTGTGGTTGGTACGACGCGGTCATCGCCCGCTACGCCGCCCGCGTCAACGGCGTCACCGACTTCGTCCTCACCAAGCTCGACGTGCTCGACGGCCTCGAGGAGATCCCGGTGTGCGTGGCGTACGACGTCGACGGTGTCCGCCACGACGAGATGCCGGTCAACCAGTCCGACTTCCACCACGCCAAGCCCATCTTCGAGATGCTGCCGGGCTGGAAGGAAGACATCTCGGGCGCGCGGTCGTTCGCCGACCTCCCGGCCAACGCTCAGGCGTACGTGAAGTACGTCGAGGAGATCTCCGGCGCCCCGATGTCGGTCATCGGCGTCGGCCCGGCCCGCGACGAGACCGTCATCATCAACTCGCTGACCTGACGTTGTGAAGCTGAGAGTGGCCTATAGGTCACTCTCAGCTTCACAACTCGTGGTTATCCACAACCTCCACCTGTTGCTGTTGCCCGGCGTGGCCGGGTGGGTTGGGGTAGCAACCATGGGGAGCGGAGTTGGACGCTGGCGAGGCGTTGCTGATGAGCAGGGTGGACTGATCACTCGCGCGCAGTTGGCCGAGGCGGGTATGACCCGTTGGAGCGTGGCGCACAGGATCGAGTCGGAGCGGTGGCAGCTGTTGTCGCCGACCGTGATCGCGACGACGACCGGGGAGCTCAGTGACGAGCAGCGGATCTGGCATGCGGTCCTGCACGCCGGTGACGGTGCGATGGCCGGAGGACTCACGGCGGCGACGCTCGCCGGCCTGAAGAACTGGCACCGGGACGAGGTCACGGTCCTCGTTCCGTACGCACGTGGGCGGCCCAGCCCGCTCTCCGACGTTCGCTTTGTCAGGATCCGGCGATCGCTGCGTGAGGTGGGTTCACCGCCTCGGTGTCGCATCGAGCCGGCGGTTCTCCTCTTCGCGGCCGCCGATCGGTCAGAGCGGACGGCTCAGGGGGTGCTCGCGGCCGTGATCCAGCAACAGCTGGCCAGCCCTGAGGATCTGCTCGAGTGGTTGGAGAGGCTGGCTCCGCTGAGACGCGCCGCGACGTTGCGGCGGGCGATCGAGGACATCGGGGGAGGCGCTCAGTCGCTGGCGGAGATGGACGTCAAACGCATGTGCCGGAGTTTCGGCTTGGCGAAACCCACGCGCCAGGTGAAGCGCAGAGATGCCGACGGACGGACCCGCTACACCGACTGCGAGTGGCAGCTCCCGGAACGGACGCACTCTAGTGCTCGAGGTGGACGGCGGCTTCCACATGGAGGCCGAGCACTGGGAGGACGACCTGGCAAGGCAACGTGCCTTGGCAGCAACCGACCGCATCATCGTCAGGTGCACAGCCCGCGAACTGCGTGATGAGCCGGAGCGGGTGGCTCGGGACCTGCTGGCGCTGGGAGTGCCAGCCGCGGCGTGAGAGGTCAGGTCACCGAACGGCGGATGGTGACGCGTCCGGCCTTCAGGTCGACCCCGTAGGGCGGGTCGTCGCCGTCGGGCGAGGGGACCACGTGAACGACGTTGTCCTGCTCCTCGAGGTCGCGCGCGGCGCGGGCGTTGCCCGGGTCGAAGACGTCGATGAAGTTGCCGAGACCGTCGCCGATCCCGGACGAGACGCCGCGGCGCGAGGAGCGCAGGGCCTTGTGGCAGGCCGCGATGATCAGGCCGAGCACGACAACGACTGCGACGCCGAACACGACCCAGGTCATGCTCGGCAGGGTACGCCGATGCTCAAAGCAGCGAGGCGCCCTCGACGACGCCGAGCGGCTCGGCCGCGATGTCGGAGCGCCGCTGAAGACCGTCGAAGCTGACGAGGTCGGCAGCTGCGTACGCCCTCGAGCGCGCGTCGTCGATGTCGTAGCCCTTCGCGCGGACCGCCAGCACCCGGCCTCCCGCGGTGACCAGGTGGCGGTGGTCGGGCTCCTCGGGAGTGGAGGCGTCGACGATCGCCGTGCCGGCGTGGATCACGTCCACGTCGTTGATCGAGTTGGCGTTGCCGGCGCCGGTGATGACGTCGCCCTTCGAGGACGACTCCGGGTAGCCGGCCGAGGCCAGCACGACGGTCACCGAGGCACCGTCGGAGAACGTCGGCGCCTCGACTGTGTCCAGCGCACCCGTGGCCGCCGCGAGGAGCAGGTCGCCGAGGGAGGACTCCAGAAGAGCGAGGACCGGCTGGATGTCGGGGTCACCGAAGCGGCAGTTGAACTCGATCACCTTCGGACCCTTGGCGGTCAGCGAGAGCCCGACGTAGAGGCACCCGACGAAGGGAGCGCCGCGCTTCTCCATCTCGACCAGGGTCGGCTGGACGACGGTCGTCAGCACGACGTCGGCCAGGTCCGGCTGCGCCCACGGCAGCGGCGAGTAGGCACCCATCCCGCCGGTGTTGCCGCCCTTGCCGCCGTCGAAGATCCGCTTGAAGTCCTGCGCCGGCTGCAGCGCGTAGGCCCGCGTGCCGTCGCAGATCGCGAACAGCGAGACCTCGGGGCCGTCGAGGAACTCCTCGATGACGACCCGCTCGCACGCGGCCGCGTGGGCCAGCGCCTCCTCGCGGTCACGCGTCACGACGACACCCTTGCCCGCGGCGAGAGCGTCGTCCTTGACGACGTACGGAGCGCCGAACTCGTCCAGCGCGGCGGCAGCCTCCTCCGGCGTGGTCGCCACCCGCGAGCCCGCGGTCGGCACGCCGGCCACCGACATCACGTCCTTGGAGAACGCCTTCGAACCCTCGAGCTGCGCGGCAGCCTCCGACGGTCCGAAGACCGGGATCCCCGCCTCACGGACCGCGTCGGCCACCCCGGCCACCAGCGGCGCCTCGGGCCCGACGACGACCAGATCGGCGCCCAGCTCGCCGGCCAGGGAGGCGATCGCGGGACCGGACATGATGTCCACGTCCCGGAGCGTGGCGAACTCTGCGATCCCCGGGTTCCCGGGCGCGGCGTACACCTCGTTCCCTTCCTGGGAGAGCTTCAGAGCGAGCGCGTGCTCACGACCACCGGTGCCGACGACGAGGATCTTCACGTGGCCACCTTATGACGGGCCCGGCTCACTCCTCGCCGGGCGGGGTGACGGCCTCGTCGGGCCGGTGCTGGATGACGTCCTCGTAGTAGGACTCGGCGGCGTTGATGAGCTTGACCCACTCGCCGGCGAACTGGGAGAGCACCCAGCGGTGCTCGAGGATCTCGTGGAACATCTGCGCCGGGGTGAGCTTGGCGGCGGCGCCGGGCGGGCGCATCGCGACGATGGGCTCGTAGACCTCGCGCAGCCAGCGGCTCGCCGCGACCTCGATCGGCCGGTCGCCGAGGTCGCGGGTGGCGCGGAAGGCGGAGATGTCGTTGAGGATCCGCCGTGCCTGGGCGTCCTGGACGTCCAGCCCGGTCAGCGTACGCAGCTCGCGGCGGTGGTGGCCGAGCTCGACCACCCGCGGGCGGAGCGCGACGGTGTCGCCGTCCTCGCTGGTGGTGATGTCGAGCTCCTCGACGTCGAAGCCGAGGTCGTGGAGGCGCTCGATGCGCTGCTCGATGTGCCACATCTCCTCGGCGGAGAAGACCTGCTCCTCGGTGAGCTCACGCCACAGCGCGTCGTAGCGGCTCTGCAGCCGCTCGACGATCGCGTCGATCGGGAAGGCCTCGGGCAGGGACTCGCTCGCCTGCAGGTCGAGCAGCTCGCCGTAGATGTTCTGGTAGGCGACCTCGAGGTCGTACTCCCGCAACCGGTCGGAGAGCTCCGGCTTCAGCTCCCCGGTCTCGGCATCGACCAGGTAGGCCGCGAACCCGTTCGCGTCGCGCACGAACAGGACGTTCGACAAGGACACGTCGCCCCAGTAGAAGCCGGCCAGGTGGAGGCGTACGAGCAGGACGACGAGGGCGTCGATCAGGCTGGGGAGCCGGTCGGCGGCCAGGCCCCGCTCGAACAGCGCGCGGTAGGGGAGCGAGTAGGTGAGGTGCTCGGTCATCAGCGCGGCGCCGAGGTCGTTGCCGTCGCGGTCCTTGCGACCCGTGACGACGCTCTTGGCGACCACGGTCGGCAGGCCGAGGCGCTGCAGCTCGCGCAGCATGTTGTATTCCCGCCGGGCGATGTCGGCCTGGGTCTCCTTGACCGCGTAGATGTTGTTGCGCACCCGCACGATGCGTACGACATGGCGACTCAGCCCGCGGGCCAGCGGCACCACGACATCATCCGGCCAGTCCTCCAGGGGGAGTGACCAGGGCAGGGTGTAGATCGCCGGATCGGGCCGGCTGGCGAGGATCCGCAAGGCCATACCGCCACGTTAGTGGGGGTGGGCACGGAGCATGGGAGAATATCCGCCGTGACTGTGGTGCCCAACGTTCTCGCCAACCGCTATGCCGCGGCCGACCTCGCCGGGATCTGGAGTCCCGAGCACAAGATCGTCCTGGAGCGTCAGCTCTGGATCGCGGTGCTCAAGGCCCAGAAGGATCTCGGCATCGACGTCCCCGACGGGGTGGTGGAGGCGTACGAGAAGGTCGTCGAGGACGTCGACCTCGACTCGATCGCCGCGCGCGAGCGGGTGACTCGCCACGACGTGAAGGCGCGGATCGAGGAGTTCGCCGCGCTGGCCGGTCACGAGCACATCCACAAGGGCATGACCTCGCGGGACCTCACCGAGAACGTCGAGCAGCTCCAGGTGCTCTCCTCGCTGAAGGTGATCCGCGACCGTGCCGTCGCGACGCTGGCCCGCCTGGCGCGGCTCGCGGCCGAGCACGAGACCACCGTCATGGCCGGTCGGTCGCACAACGTCGCTGCCCAGGCGACGACGCTCGGCAAGCGGTTCGCGACGGTCGCCGACGAGATGCTGGTCGGGCTCCAGCGGGTCGAGGAGCTCATCGCCCGCTACCCGCTGCGCGGGATCAAGGGTCCGATGGGCACGGCGCAGGACATGCTCGATCTGCTCGACGGTGACGCCGACAAGCTGGCCGCGCTCGAGGAGCGGGTCGCGTCCCACCTCGGCTTCGAGAACGTCTTCACCAGCGTCGGCCAGGTCTACCCGCGCTCCCTCGACTTCGACGCGGTCTCGGCGCTGGTCCAGCTGGTCTCCGGCCCCTCCAACCTCTCGACCACGATCCGGCTGATGGCCGGCAACGAGCTGGTCACCGAGGGTTTCAAGGAGGGCCAGGTCGGCTCCTCCGCGATGCCTCACAAGATGAACTCGCGCTCCACCGAGCGGGTCAACGGCCTCTCGGTGGTGCTCCGCGGCTACCTCTCGATGATCTCCGAGCTGGCCGGCGACCAGTGGAACGAGGGCGACGTCTCCGACTCCGTCGTGCGTCGCGTCGCGCTCCCGGACGCGTTCTTCGCCGCCGACGGCCTCTTCCAGACCTTCCTGACCGTGCTCGACGAGTTCGGCGCGTTCCCGGCCGTGATCCAGCGCGAGCTCGACCGCTACCTGCCGTTCCTGGCGACCACCAAGGTGCTGATGGCCGCCGTCCGCAACGGTGTCGGCCGCGAGGAGGCGCACGAGGCGATCAAGGAGGCCGCCGTCGGCACCGCGCTCTCGATGCGCAAGGGCCAGGCCGAGAACGACGTCTTCGCCAAGCTGGGCGCCGACTCCCGTCTCGGGCTGACCGAGGACCAGATCCAGTCGCTGGTCGCCGAGCCGATCGAGTTCACCGGTGCCGCCGTCGCGCAGGTCCAGGAGGTCGTACGCCGGGTGGAGGCCGTCACCGCCCGCCACCCGGAGGCCGCCGCCTACGCGCCGGGGGAGATCCTCTGAGCCCGAACGCCGGGCCGGTCATCACCGTCGCGGCCGTGGTCTTCCGTGACGGTGACGGGCGGATGCTGACCGTCCGCAAGAACGGCACGGCGAAGTTCATGCTCCCCGGCGGAAAGCTGGAGCCGGGGGAGTCGGCCGCGGAGGCGGCCGTCCGCGAGGTGGCGGAGGAGCTCGGCGTACGGCTTCGGGTCGAGGACCTGGCGCTGCTCGGCGAGTTCGAGGCTGACGCCGCCAACGAGCCGGGCCACCTGGTGCGCTCGACGGTCTTCACCTGGCCCGGCGAGGTCGCCCCGGACGCCGCTGCCGAGATCGCGGAGCTGCGCTGGGCGGCGCTCGCCGAGATCACCGACGGAGCCGACTTCGCCCCGCTGACGAGGGAGTACGTCGTCCCCGCCCTCGAGCCCGCCTGAACCCTCGCGGCCGGCCGCGGCGCGGTGTCAGACTGTCGGTGTGCCCGGGTACTTCGCCGCCGACTCGATGGTCGTCCGTGCCATGCGTCAGCGGGTCGTCGGGCTGAGCTGGGGACAGCGGGCCCTGGTGATCGGCGGCCTGCACCCACGGCTCTTCGTCGGCACCGCGCAGCACACGGCGCACCGGGCGACGCCCTACACGCGGCTCGCGCTGACCGCTCGGTTGATGGAGACGGTCTTCCTCGGCACCAAGGAGGAGGCCGACCGGGCGCTCGCGTTCACGGCGAGGCGGCACGTGCCCGTCGCGGGGACGATGGAGGTCCCCGGCGGCCCCGCGCATCCCGAGGGGTCGCCCTACTCGGCCGCCGACCCCGGGCTGATGTGGTGGACGGCGGCGTTCGCGCTCGACTCCGTCGAGTTCATGTACGACGCCCTGGTCCGCCCGCTCCGCCCGGACGAACGCGAGGAGCTCTTCGACGGGTTCGTGACCTGGGCCGGTCTCTTCGGCATGCCGGCCTCGGCCGCGCCCGCCTCCTATCCCGACTTCCGCCGCCGCTTCGACGCCTGGCTCGCCTCGGACGAGCCGTATCTCGTGGACGAGGCGCGCCTGGTCGGCCGCCACATCGCCGGCACCGCCGGCTACCACCTCCCTGGCGGGCCGCCGACCTCCGAGACGCTCCGGACCGTCGTCCAGGGCAGCCTCCCGGCAGTCGTCCGCGAGCACTACGGCATCCCGTGGTCGGCGGCTGCCGAGAGGAGATGGCGGTCCGTACGCACCGCCAGCCGTCTCGCCCACGGCCGCCTCTCGCTCCTCGGGCCCACGCCGTTGCTGCGCGGGCGGAGCGAGCACTTCTACGAGGTCGTCCAGCAGGGTGAGCAGGCGTTGGTGCGCCGAGGAGGCGTCAGCATCCCCGGCGTCTCCGACGTCAGGCGGGCTTGACTTCCAGCACGACCTCGAACTCCAACAGGTCGGCGCCGGTGGCGACCGGCTTGCGCGGCGCCTCGCCCGGCGGCGTCGCGTGCGCGGCCCGGGCATCCCCGTCGCGCCAGGCCGCGAAGGACTCCTCGGAGTCCCAGTGGGTGACGACGAAGTAGCGATCGTCGCCGGCGACCGGCCGCAGCAGCTGGAAGCCGAGGAACCCCGGTGACTTCTCGACCGCCCCGGCCCGCGCCGCGAACCGCTTCTCGAGCTCCGCACCCGCCTCGGCCGGCACCTGGATTGCATTGATCTTCACCACAGTCATGCCGCAAACGTATGCGACGGCTGGGGAGGTGGCGTACGGGCCTGCGACGATGGATCGCATGTCCGACCCGGTAACCGTGACCATCGCCCGTCGAGTCTCCGTGGAGCGTCGCGACGAGATGGTCGCCTGGATGCAGGCGGGGATCCGGCTGGCCAGCGAGTTCCCCGGCTTCCTCGGAGCGGGCTGGGTGCGGCCGTCACCGGACTCCGACCAGTGGCACCTGCTCTACCGCTTCGACTCCCACGAGACCCTGGGCAGCTGGGACAACAGCCGACAGCGCGGCTGGTGGCTGGGTGCGGGGGAGCCGTTCGTCGAGGAGACCCGGATCGAGCGGCGTACCGGCATCGAGGGCTGGTTCGACCCGCCGAGCACGTACGACGTCGAGCAGGTCTCCGGGGTCGCGACCGCCCCGCCGCGGTGGAAGCAGACGATCACGATCTTCCTGATGTTCTTCCCGGTCAGCCTGCTCGCCAACTGGGTGCTCGGGCCGGTCGTCGGGGAGTGGGCGCTGCCGCTGAAGGTGCTCGGGGTGATGGTCGTGACGCTGCCGTTCATGACGTACTTCGGGCTGCCGTGGATCACCCGCAACATGGAGTGGTTCCTGCACGGCCGCCCGGCGCCCTGGCGCCGAGGTTAGGGCTTCTGGCCGCCGTCATCGGCGGAGAGCACCGAGTCGAGGAGCCCGGGGAACCGCGCGTCGAGGTCCTCGCGGCGCAGCGAGAGGCGCCGGGCGCGCCCGTTGGCCTCGTTGCGGACCACGCCCGACGTACGCAGCACCTTCATCAGGTGCGACTTGGTCGACTTCGGCACGTCCGGGTTGCTCAGGTGGCACTCCGCCATGTCGAGAGGTCCGTCGACCAGCTGGCGGGCGATCGCCAGGCGCTCGGGGTCGCTGAGCGCGAAGAGCACGGTCGTCAGCGAGATCTCCGACCGCTCGGGATGCGGGAGGTCCGGGGAAGAACTCATGGTTCGATAATAGTTGCACAGTCAGCGGAAGGCACGTACTCTCCCTAAAAGGTTCGAAAAAATTCGAACGATGGATGGAGTGGTGATGTCGGCAGACGTAGTGAGCGGTACGACGACGGACGCCGTCGTCGGGCGGCGACTCGGCGCGGGGGTGGCCCTCGGGGCGGTGGTGCTGATGATGGCCGGGGCCAGCGCGCCCTCGCCTTTCTATCCCGACCTCCAGGTGGGCCTGGGGCTCGAGCCGTGGGTGATGACGGCTGTCTTCGCCGTCTATGCCGTCGCTCTGCTGGGCACCCTGCTCGTCTTCGGCTCGGTCTCCGACCACGTCGGTCGGCGTCCGGTGGTGACCATCGGGTTCCTCCTGCTGGCGGCCAGCTTCGCGCTCTTCCAGGGCGCCGAGACCGCCGCCGTCCTCTTCGAGGCGCGGATCCTGCAGGGGGTCGCGAGCGGCCTGCTGCTCTCGACGCTCTCGGCCGCCATCGCAGACTTCGAGCGGCCCTCGCGGCCGGGCTCCGCGGCGGTGGTCAACGCCGTCGCTCCGATGGTCGGACTGGCGATCGGCGCCATCGTCGCCGGCGTGGTCCTGCAGGTGGCGGCGGACGCGCAGCTCATCGTGTTCGACGCCCTCGTCGTGCTCTCCCTCCTCCTCGCGGCCGGCGTGTGGCTGGTCCCCGAGACCGCGCCCCGTCACGAAGGCCTGCTCGCCTCGCTGCGTCCGCGGATCGCCGTCCCGCCGGCCATTCGGGGCCTGCTCAGCCGCAGCGCCCCGGCGATCTTCGCCGGCTGGGCGACCGGTGGGCTCTTCCTCTCCCTCGGTGCCGCGATCGTACGCACGGAGCTGGGCGCCAGCAGCCATGTCCTCCAGGGGCTCGCGATCGGTGCCCTCGCCGGGTCCGGGGCGGTGGCGGCGTACCTCTTCCGGAACCGCTCGGCCCGGGCGACGACGCTCTACGGCACGGCCGCGCTGGCCGGCGGCACGGTGCTGAGCCTGCTCGCGCTCCCGACCGGCTCGGCGGCGGCGTACCTCGTCGCCGTGGTCGTCGCGGGCTCGGGCTTCGGGACCGCCTTCTTCGGCATCCTGCGCTCGATCATGCCGCTGCTGCCGGCCCACGAGCGGGCGGAGGTCTTCGCGGTGATCTTCATCGTGTCCTACCTCGCCTTCGGCATCCCGGCGGTCGTCGCCGGGCTGCTGACGCCGCAGATCGGTCTCACGACCACGACCTATGTCTACGGCGCCGTCGTCGCGGTGCTCTCAGCAGTGGCCGGGTTGCTGCGCTGGCGCAGCGGGGACTGACAGGGCCCTGGTCAGGGGTGCGCGATCGCGCCGCCACCCTTCCTCTCCTGGTACGTCGCCGAGAGCTCGTCGTAGGTCCGGGTGATCCGGGCGAGCTGCTCGGGGTCGGCGAGCGGGCCGAGCCCGGTGCTGACGAAGTAGGCGTTGGCGCGGTTGTAGAGGTCTCGCCCCGGGGCGACCTCGTCGCGATCAGGGTCCGGGACGGCGTAGACGCCCTTCAGGATCGCCAGGTCGTAGGGGATCGCGAAGGAGTCGGCCGAGTCCTGGTGGCTGAAGAGATAGGCGAACTCGGGGAACCCTGACCAGGCGATCCCCGACAGGCACAGCGAGCACGGCTCGTGGGTCGCCAGCAGCAGGCAGTCGGCGGGAGCCGGCCGGTCCGCGGCCGGCAGCTCGAAGAAGCGCTTGATGGCATGGATCTCGCCGTGCCACAGCGGGTTCTCGGTCTCGTTGTTGGTCTCGGCGACCACCGTCGAGAGGTCCGCGCGGCGCACGATCGCGGCGCCGAAGATCTTGTTTCCCGCTTCCACGCCGGCACGGGTCAGCGGGACGATCTCCTGCTCGATCACATCCAGCAGGCGGCGTACGTCCGCCTCGTCGGTCAGGTCCATCAGACCAGGGCCTCGCCGCCGTGGGTGGCGAGCTTGCGGGCGACCTCGGCGAGGTCGGCGCGCCAGATCTCCTCGGGGCCGGGCGGGAGGATGTCGTCCCAGTCGGGCGAGAAGCTGCCGCGTACGGAGAGCAGGTCCTTCGGGCGGGCCAGGAACCACATGTGCAGGTGCTCGGCACCGTCGCCGATCCGCATCGCGTGGCAGCGGGCGATGTTTGGCAGGCTCTCCACGATCCTGGCGAGCCGCACCGTGAGAACCCCGAACTCGGCCGCCTGGTGCTCGTCGAGGTCGGGCAGGTCGTAGTGCTCGAGCGGCTCCAGGATCAGCACCAGCGGCAGCCCGGACTGCTCCAGGTGCTTCACCCGCCAGCTCTCGTCCTGCCAGATCACGCCCGGCAGGTCGGTGCCGCACAGGTTGCAGTCCACACCGTCCTCGCCGCTGCGCGGCTCCTCGGGAGCCGGGGGAGCGAGAGGCTTGGGGGCGATCTCGCCGTCGCGGACGACCCACGGGAAGACGTCCCACTCGGTCACCCTCGGAGCGGGCAGGTCACCGCCGGCCTGGACGCGGGCGTAGATCTGATCAGCTGTCTCGGCCATGGCTCGAACGATGCCACAGCGGGCGGAGATGTAACACGCTGTTCGTAGGACTAACCGGTCGTTCCAGTAGGGCGAGTAGTCCTACGAACGACGTGTTACATCAAGTGGCGCCGCGGCGTGGATCCTTAGGCGAGTGAGTGACTTGACTAAGATGACTCTATGACCACCGGTGTGCTTCCGTCCCTCCCGTCCTACGACGGCGCCGAGCTCGTGATCCCGGCGCCGGGCGACGGTCCGGGCAACTGGGCCGGCGCTTCGAGCGCGGTCCTGGTCGACGGGGTCTTCTGGCTGACCTGGAGAAACCGGCGCCCGCTCTCGGACGGCCGCGGGGTGACGGTCACCGTCGCCCGGTCGACCGACGGGGTGCGGTTCGAGACCGTGACCGAGGTCCACCGCGACCAGTTCGGCTGCGAGTCGCTGGAGCGGCCGGTGCTGGTGCCGCTGCCCGAGGGCGGCTGGCGGCTCTACCTCTCCTGCGCCACCTGGGACTCCAAGCACTGGTGGGTCGACAGCCTCACCGCCGACACCGTAGCCGGGCTCCCCGAGGGAAACCGCCAGGTCGTCCACCCCGGCAGCGACACCGTCGCGGTCAAGGACCCGGTGATCGCGATCGACCCGGTGACCCAGACCTGGCAGATGTGGCTGTGCTGCCACCCGCTCACCGAGCCCGGCCACGAGGACCGGATGACGACCCGCTATCTCACCTCGACCGACGGCCTGGAGTGGCACGACGACGGCGAGGTCCTCGCCGGACGTCCGGGCCGGTGGGACGCCCGCGGGGCCCGGGTCACCACGGTCGTCTCCCACGACCCGCTCGTCGTCCTCTATGACGGCCGCGCCGACGCCGCGTCCAACTGGTACGAGACCACCGGCGTCGCCCGCTGGGACGGCACCCGTCTGGTCGCCGACCCCGATGCGGCCCCGGTCGCCAGCCCCCACTCCGACGGCGCCTTCCGCTACGCCAGCGCGGTGGCGTTGCCCGACGGCCGGATCCGCTACTACGTGGAGGCCGCCCGTGAGGACGGCGCCCACGACCTGATCACGCTGATTCGCTGAGGTTCTCCGCCAGTCTCGCGCGCTCCTGGAACGATCCCCGGCTCGAGGTGGAGAGCCAGTCGGAGAAGTCCTGTCCGCTCACCTTGGTGAGCAGCTCGATGTCCTCGGCGAAGGCGGGCAGCAGCTGCTCGCGCTGCTCCGGGGTCAGCCGGGGCCGGTGGTGGTCGCCCGGTCCTGCCAGCTGGCGCAGCAACGGCGGGTAGCTCCTGCGCCAGACCTCCGGCGGCGCGAACTGGGCGAGCCAGGCGCCGCCCCTGACCACGGGGCCGAGCACCTTCGGGCGCCAGCCGGGTTCGACGTACGTCCTGCTGTTGTCCTTCGGGATGTGACCGACATGGCCCTGCTCGATGCCGAGGAAGCGGCAGGCGCGGTCGACGGTCGCGGCGGGCTCGTCGACGATGTCGCGGTAGCGCACCACCAGCACGCGGTCCTCGCCGACCAGCCCGTAGAGGTGGTCGAGCTGCCGGCCGTAGAGCCCCAGCTCGCGGTAGCGCCAGAACGGTGCCCAGCCGTCGTGGGCGCGCCGGTCCTGGAGCCGGAACGCCGTGGGGAAGTCGGCGACCGGCTCCAGCCCGTCGCACCACAGATGCATCCAGTTGGAGTAGGCGCGGTCGATCGGGTCGCGCACGACGGCGATCAGCTTCACGTCCGGAAGCTCCTGGGCGATCCGCCGCTGGGCGCTGGTGGAGTAGAGGTAGAACGGCGTGCTCTCACCTCTGATCGCGTGCTCGGGGGCGGCGGCGAAGAGCCGGTCGTAGTCCGTACGCCGCCAGACCCACTCCTGCTGGGAGTGCTTGTCGCCGGGGCCGCGCCAGTGCGGCGGCGGAGCGTCGTCGCAGAGCCAGTACTTCGGCTCCTTCGGTGTCGTGGCGAACACCTGCGGGTGCCTCGCCAGTGCCGAGTGCAGTGCCGTGGTCCCTGCTTTCGGTGCCCCGATGATCAAGAAGTCTGGCTGTGGTCGTCGCTCCATGGGCGGCCCTTCCGCTTAAATCGCTCGAAACAGTCTACTTAAGCGAGAAACGGTTCAGGAGGACTATCTCTTAGGCTGATCCCGTGGCTGAACTCAACATCCCGCCGGCGCCGGCGATCCCGGGCGCGAAGCACCTCCACTCCGGCAAGGTGCGCGACCTCTACGAGCTGGAGGAGGGTCCGTACGCCGGTCAGCTCCTGATGGTCGCCAGCGACCGCATCTCGGCCTTCGACCACGTCTTCGACACGGTCATCCCGGACAAGGGCGAGATCCTCACCCGGCTGTCGCTGTGGTGGTTCGAGCAGTTCGAGGACCTGGTGCCGACCCATGTGCTCTCGACCGACGTCCCTGCGGCCGTCGAAGGTCGGGCGGTGGTCGCCCAGAAGCTCCACATGCTGCCCGTCGAGTGCGTTGCGCGCGGCTACCTGACCGGGTCGGGTCTGCGCGAGTACGAGGCCACCGGCGAGGTCTGCGGCATCCGGCTGCCGGCCGGTCTGGTCGACGGCTCCCGGCTCACCCCGCCGATCTTCACCCCGGCCACGAAGGCGGAGCTCGGCGACCACGACGAGAACGTCACCTACGAATACATCTCCAAGCTGATCGGCGAGGACGACGCCGCCGCGGTGCGCCGGCTGACCCTGGCGGTCTACCAGCGCGCCGACGAGATCGCCCGCGGCTGTGGCCTCATCCTGGCCGACACGAAGTTCGAGTTCGGCGTACGCCAGGACGACCTGGGCATCCGCACCATCGTGCTCGCCGACGAGGTGCTCACCCCGGACTCCTCCCGCTACTGGGACGCGAGCCAGTGGCACCCCGGCGCCGCGATCCCCAGCTTCGACAAGGACGTGATCCGGCGCTGGCTGCTCTCGCCCGAGTCCGGCTGGGACCGCGCCGCCGGTGGTCCGCCGCCGGAGCTGCCCGAGGAGATCGTCGCGCGCACGCGGGCGAAGTACGTCGAGGCGTACGAGAAGCTCACCGGCCACCGCTTCTGATAGAACGCCAGGCAAAGTTTCAGGGACACGTGTCGCAGTAAAAACCGAGACCGTGTTCCGCGAGAAGCTACGCACGGGTAGGTTGTGACGCGTAACACGCACACCACTGGAGGCCATGTGTCCACGTACAACCTCGCTTCGCTGCTCGAAGACTCCGCGGCGAACTATCCCGAGCGCACCGCGATCGTGCTGGGAGACATCCGTCTGAACTACGCCCAGATCAACGGTGCCGCCAACCAGGTCGCGAACCTGCTGGCGAGCAAGGGCATCGGTGCTGGTGACCGGGTCGCTCTGATGAGCCCGAACCTGCCCTACTTCACGATGGTCTACTTCGGCATCCTCAAGGCTGGCGCCACCGTCGTGCCGCTCAACGTGCTGCTCAAGGGGCGCGAGGTGGCCTACCACCTCAAGGACTCCGACGCGAAGGCCCTCTTCGCCTTCGAGGGCACCCCGGAGCTCGCCATCGGCGCCGAGGCGCACGCCGGCGCGCAGGAGGCCGGGGTCGAGAACCTCTTCCTGATCACCGCCGACCCGACCGCCGCGTCGCCGATCGAGGGCGTGACCACGCTCGGCCAGGGCATCGGGACCCAGCCGCCGACCTTCGAGACCGTGGCCACCGACGAGGACGACACCGCGGTCATCCTCTACACCTCCGGCACCACCGGGCAGCCCAAGGGCGCCGAGCTGCGTCACCGCAACATGCGCGACAACGCGCTGGCCGGCGCCGACCTCTTCGGTGCCTCGGCCGAGCAGCCCGACACCTATCTCGCCGTGCTGCCCCTCTTCCACGCCTTCGGCCAGACCGTGGTGCAGAACGGCGCGATCGCCTTCGGTGGCACCGTCGTGCTGCTGCCCCGCTTCGACGCCGCGGCCGCGCTGGCGACGATGCTCAAGGAGAGTGTCACCTTCTTCGCCGGCGTGCCGACGATGTACTGGGGCCTGCTCGGTGCCCTCTCCGAGGACACCGACGTGGCCACGCTCGCCAAGAACCTGCGTGTCGCCGCCGCCGGTGGCTCGGCCCTCCCGGTCGAGATCCACAAGGAGTTCGAGAAGCGCTTCGGCGTGACCATCCTCGAGGGCTACGGCCTCTCCGAGACCTCGCCGGTGGCGTCGTTCTCGCTCTACGGCCAGCCGGTGCGTCCGGGCTCGATCGGCGTCCCGATCCCGGGTGTCGAGATGCGCCTGATCGACCCGGCGTCGTGGGACGACGTCGAGTGGACCGCCGACGCGATCGGCGAGATCGCGATCAAGGGCCACAACATCTTCAAGGGCTACTACAACCGCCCCGAGGCCACCGCCGAGGTGCTCACCTCGGAGGGCTGGTTCCGCTCGGGCGACCTCGCCAAGCGCGACGAGGACGGGTGGTACTACATCGTCGACCGCGCCAAGGAGCTCATCATCCGCGGCGGCTTCAATGTCTACCCGCGTGAGATCGAAGAGGTCCTGCTGACCCATCCTTCGGTTTCTCTCGCTGCGGTGATCGGCGTCCCGCACGACTCGCACGGTGAGGAGATCAAGGCGGTCCTCGTGCTCAAGCCCGGCGCCTCCGCGACCTCCGAGGAGATCGTCGCCTGGAGCAAGGAGCAGATGGCGGCCTACAAGTACCCGCGCATCGTCGAGATCGTCGACGCCCTCCCGATGACCGCCACCGGCAAGATCCTCAAGCGCGAGCTCAAGTAAGGGATTTCGTACGCCGGCAGCAGCCGTAGCTCGAAGATCGCAGTCACTGGGTGGCTGCGATCTTCGAGTTTGTAGGCCCTGTCCGGAAGGTGAGCATCGGCCAGGAGGTGGCGCCGACGGCGGCCAGGGCGAGCAGGCAGGTGATGCCCCCGCTGACCAGGGCGAACGAGCCCGAGGTGAGTTGGGCGACAGCGCCGCCGCGGAGGTTGCCGACCTCCGGCCCGCCGGCGCCGACGATCATCTCGATCGCGGCGGTGCGGCCGCGCAGGTCATCGGGCACGGCGAGCTGGATCAGCGTCCCGCGAGTGACGACGCTGACCGAGTCAGCGGCGCCGGCGACGGCGAGCAGGACGAGGCACAGCCACGGTGAGGTGACGAGCCCGACGGCACCCAGGCTGGCGCCCCACACGGCTGCGGCGCCGATCGTGATCGGGCCCGGGCGGCTGCGTCTGGTGAACGAGCCCGAGACGAGCGAGGCCGCGACACCTCCGACGGCGATCGCGGTCAGGAACAGCCCGAGGGTGCGCGGGTCGCCGCCGAACCGGGCCTCGTTGACCAGCGGAAACAGGCTCACCGGCATGGCCAGGACGGTGGCCGCCAGGTCGACGAGGAGCACGCCGCGTACGACCGGCTGGGTGGCCGCGAAGCGCAGGCCCTCGAGGACTCCGCCGCCGCTCGTCCTCGTCACCGGCGCGAGAGTCGGGAGGCCGACGACCCCGAGGAACCCGGCGGCGAAGGAGGCCGCGTCGACGGCGTACGCGATCTCGAGACCGGCGTAGCCGATGATCAGTCCGCCGATCGCCGGGCCGAGGAGCATCGATCCCTGGAAGCTCAGCCGGTTGAGGGCGAGCCCGGCGGCGACCTGGTCGCTGGCGAGGAGCCGCGGGATCACGCCCATGCTCGCGGGGGCGGCGACCGAGCCCGCGGCGGCCATCAGCGCGACCAGCACCAGGACGGTCCCGAGCGAGGACGGCGAGGTGCCCAGCCAGAGGGCCTGCACCATCAGCAGCAGTGCCAGCACGAGCTGGGTGAGGGTGGTGACCAGCAGGATCGAGCGCCGGTCCGCGCGGTCCGCCACCGCGCCTCCCCAGAGCCCGATCGTGAGCATCGGGACGAGCTGCGCGAGCGCGACGCTGCCGGACCAGAACGGGCTGTGGGTCGCCTCCCAGACCTGGTACATCACCGCGACCACCGAGATCTGCCCACCCAGCCCCGACACCGCCCGCCCGATGAAGAAACGGCGGAAAGCAGGAGACGTACGCAACGGGGTGATGTCGATCAGCAGATGGCGCACGAGGAGCGATCGTAAAGACCGGGCAGGGAGGGGGCCAACGGTTTAGGTGAGCGGCGTATGGCCCACCTAGACTGCAGCCATGCCTCGCGTTGTCGTCGACGTCATGCCCAAGCCCGAGATTCTCGACCCGCAGGGGAAAGCCGTACTCGGCGCCCTGCCGCGGCTCGGGTTCACCGGGGTCACCGAGGTCCGTCAGGGCAAGCGGTTCGAGCTGGAGATCCCCGAGGTCACCGACGACGCGCTCGCGCAGATCGAGAAGCTCGCCGAGACCTTCCTGGCCAACACGGTGATCGAGAACTTCGTCGTGCGCGTGGAAGAGCCCGCCAAGTGAAGATCGGCGTCATCACCTTCCCGGGCACGCTCGACGACGTCGACGCGCAGCGCGCCGTCCGTGTCGGCGGCAACGAGGCCGTTGCGCTGTGGCACGGCGACCATGACCTGCAGGGCGTCGACGCGGTGATCCTGCCGGGCGGCTTCTCCTACGGTGACTACCTGCGCTGCGGTGCCATCTCCCGCTTCGCGCCGATCATGACCGAGGTCATCGAGGGTGCCCAGAAGGGCCTTCCGGTGCTCGGGATCTGCAACGGCTTCCAGATGCTCGTCGAGTCCCACCTGCTCCCCGGCGGCCTGCTGCGCAACGACCACCTCAAGTTCATCTGCCGCGACCAGAAGCTGCGCATCGAGAACGCCTCGACCGCCTGGACCTCCGCGTTCACCCAGGACCAGGAGATCGTGGTCCCGCTGAAGAACGGCGAGGGGCAGTACGTCGCCGACGCCGACACCATCAAGCGGCTCGAGGGCGAGGGCCGCGTCGTCGCGCGCTACCTCGACGTGAACCCCAACGGCTCGGTCAACGACATCGCCGGCATCACCAACGAGGCCGGCAACGTCGTCGGCCTGATGCCCCACCCCGAGCACGCCGTGGAGACCCTCACCGGCTCCGGCACGGACGGGCTCGGCTTCTTCACCTCGCTGGCCGAGAAGGTCCTGTCCCGCTGACCGACCAGGGGTGACCTGGCTGCACCGAGGCGATCAGCTCGTCCCAGGCTCTGCTCGCCGCCAGCGTGAGCGCGCCGGCGAGCACGGCACGGTCGGCAGGGACCAGCAGGGCAAGCTCCGGTGGGACCAGTGTGAACCGGGGCAGATGCAGGCGCAGCTGGTCCATCAGGAAGTCGCCGGCATTGGCGATGCCTCCGGTGAGGACCACGACGTCCGGGTCGATCGCCAGAAAGACCGGGGCCAGTCGTTCCACCATCTTCTTGGCGACCGTGGACACGGCCACGACGGCGGCCCGGTCGCCCTCGGCGGCTGCTGCGAAGACCTGTTGGGCCGTCAGGGGCTGGTCGGCAGACAGCGCTCCGCCGGGGTGACGGGACGCCTCCGCCCTGGCCAGCTCGGCAATTCCCGCAGCGCCGAGGGCATGCTCCAGTGGCCCCCGGCCGTGCTCGTCGAACTGCACGCCCTCGTCGGAGACCGGGATCAGGCCGACCTCGCCGGCCGCGCGGTGCGCCCCGCGATGGAGGGCGCCGTCGATCACCACGCCGGCCCCCAGGCGCTCACCCCAGTGGATCACGACCAGTGTCCGGCCCGGGTGCTCGGCGCTGGCCGCGATGGCAGCCAGGTTCGCGTCGTTCTCCACCAACAGCCTCGCCGGGAATCGACGGTCGAGGTCGGCGAACAGTCCGGCATCGGTGATGCCGGGGGCGGACGGCGCTATCGTCACTCGGCTCAGCTCCGGGCCGACCACACCGGGCGACCCGGCAACCACCGCTCCGATCCGGTCGGCTGGCAGCTCCGCAGCCTCTAGTACGCCGTCGACCAGCGTGCCGACCTGACGTCGGACGGCGGCGGGGTCGGCGCCCAGCGGCACCCCGATCGACTCGTGCGCGAGCGGGTCACCCTGAATGTCGACGATGGACGCCGCGACCCGGTGAGGTCCGATGTCCAGTCCGAGCACGGGCAGCAGCCCGCGGCGCAGAACGTACCGGGTGGCGGGCCGTCCGGCTCCGGACGGTTCCGATGGTGCCAGTGGCTCGACCACGGCGGCGGAGGACAGCTCGTCGATCGCCTGCGAGACGGTCGGCCGGGTCAACCGGGTGTCTGCCGCCAGCTCGGTGATACGCGCTCCGGCCGAGCCTGCCGCCCGGACGCCTTCGAGGACCGCGGTGGTGTTGAGCCGCCGCAGCACGCTGTTTCCGCTCGACTCTCCCCTCATCGCGCACCCCGATTTCCACCCATGACGAACAAGTTACCGGCTTCCCTTCCCCCGTCAGCATCGACCGAAACCCCTTGACCGCCGCCATGTCCGGGAGGAGTATGAGCCCACATTACGAAAATGTTCTGCATAATTCTGGAGGCACGATGCCGAAACGCCAGCGACGCAGTCAACAGGCTCATCCGACGAGCGGTCGGCAACACCCGACGCAGATCAGAGGAGTCACCCTCGGCATCGTCGTGGCGATGCTGCTCGGTCTGATCACCGCCACCGGATCGGCCGCTGCCGCACCGGCTGGCCTGCGCGGCCAGCCGTCCGGCTTCGCGGCCTCGTCGGGCCAAGGTGCTACCCGCCCGGCCCGCGAGGCTCTCGTCAGGATCCTCGGCAGCCGGCACGCGGCCCGGTTCGAGCTGTCGGTGCATCCGGGTGACAGCGACCGGTATCGGGTCAGTTCCCGCCGGGGCCGGATCCTGGTAGAAGGGACGAACACCCCAGCAGTCCTGATGGGGGTCAACACCTACCTGAAGAAGGTCGCCAAGGCGGACGTCTCCTGGACCGGGAACCAGGTGCCGATCCGCGGCTCCCTGCCTCTGCCCAAGAACCCCATCGAAGGCACGTCTGTGGTGTCACACCGGTTCTCCGGCAACGACACCGAGGACGGCTACTCGGGGCCGTTCCGCACCTTCAAGGACTGGCGAGAGCTCGTCGACATCAACGCCATGCACGGCGTCAACGAGATGTTCCTCCCGGTCGGGTCCGAGATGGTCTACTACCGGTTGCTGCAGGATTACGGCTACTCCGAGACCGAGGCGCGGGCCTGGATCCCGTCGCCGGTCTATCAGCAGTGGTGGCTGATGCAGAACATGTGGAACTTCACCGACCCGGTCACTCCCGCACTGCTGGAAGAGCGCGCCGACCTCGGCCGACGCATCGCCGACTACATGCGCTCGATGGGGATCACACCGGTGCTCCCGGGCTACTTCGGCACCGTGCCGACCGACTTCGCCGACCGGAACCCGGGCGCCGTCACCGTCCCGCAGGGCACCTGGTCCGGTCTGCGGCGGCCGGACTGGTTGGCCCCTACGCAGGAGCTCTTCGGTCAGGTGGCCGCACGTTTCTATCAGATCCAGAACGACGTCGTCGGAGCGTCGACGATGTACAAGATGGACCTGCTGCACGAGGGCGGGTCGGCCGGGTCCGTCCCGGTCGGCCAGGCGTCGGTGGCGGTCCAGGACGCCCTGGACGCCGCGCATCCCGGTGCCATCTGGGTTGCCCTCGGCTGGCAGAGCAACCCGCGCCAGGAGACTCTCGACGCGGTGGACCGCAGCCGGATGCTGATCGTGGACGGGCTCTCCGACCGGAACCTCGATCCGCAGCGAGACACCCAATGGAAGGGCACGCCGTACGCCTTCGGGTCGATCTGGAACTTCGGCGGCAACTCGACAGTCGGCGCCCCGATCAAGGCCTGGAACGAACGGTTCTTCGAGTTCCGAGCCCGCCCGAACAGCGCGCTGGACGGCATCGCGATCCTCCCGGAAGCCAGCTACAACAATGCCGTCGCGATGGAGTTCCTGGCCGAGCTGCCCTGGCAGACCGGGCCGGTCGACCTGGACGCCTGGTTCGCTGAGTACGCGGACGCGCGCTACGGCGCGACCGACCCGGCAGCGCGCGCCGCGTGGAAGACGTTGCAGGACACTGCCTACTCGGTCGCTCCGAACAACAACCGCTCGGCTGGAACCAGCGGTCTGTTCGCCGCTGTACCGTCGCTGACGGCCACGCGGCCCAGCCAATACACGGCCCCGGGGAATCGCTACGACCCGACGGACTTCGCGGCGGCACTCCCGTCGCTGTTGCAGGTGAAGTCCTCGCTGCGCGCCAGCGACACCTACCGGCACGACCTCGCCGAGATCGCGCGGCAGGTGGTCGTCGAATACTCCCACCCGTTGCTGACCCAGATCCGGCAGGCGTACGCCGAGCGTGACGCCGCGGAGTTCGACCGGCTCACCACCGCTTGGATCGAGGCCATCGACACCGCCGACCGGGTCAGCGCCACCCGGGCCGATCAGATGGTCGGACCCTGGCTGGCGGCGGCACGCGCCTTCGCCTCCTCGCCCGACGAAGCCGCCGCCCTCGAGCATGATGCCCGCCGCGTCCTCGCCTCGTGGACGCTGACCCTGTCGCTGACCGACTATGCCTACCGCGACTGGTCCGGCCTGCTCAACGGCTACTACGCACCTCGGTGGGAACGCTACTTCGCCACGCTGCGCGAGTCCCTGCGCACCGGTGAGGCGCCGACAGCGATCAACTGGCAAGCGGTCGCCGACGAGTGGTCGCGGGCAACGGATCGCTACCCGACGAAGCCGGCCGGTGACACCTACGCCGAAGCCACCCGTGCCCTGCAGCAGCTGTCGACGGCGGACTTCGGTGCGGCGGTGTCGCTCCGTCCGGCCGGGACGATCGGCGAGAACCCGGGCACGGTCGCGTTGACGGTGGTCAACAACAACCCGTTCGCCGCGCTGGAGAACCTGACGGCCCGGGTCACCGCTCCGGACGGCATCACGGCCACGGCGACCGGCGAGCTGCCGTCGCAACTCGCGCCCGGCGGCACTGCGACGATGAGCTGGACGGTCGCTGCCGGCGCCGATCTGCCGTCGGAGACCACCGAGGCCGAGGTCGACGTCGAGGTGACGTACGACCAGCAGGCCGGGACGAAGCAGAAGGCGGCCAGCGCGGTGCTGCCGGTCGACAGACCTGGCCGGATCCAGCTCAGCGACCTGCCGTTCTCCTCCTCACGCAACCACGACGGGGAACATCCGGTCGCCCGCGACACGGTGACCCCTGCGACCCCGTCCGGTGCAGGCGCCCCCATCCTGCTGGACGGTGTCGCCTACTCGAAGGGCCTCGGCACCAACGCCGCCGGGGAAGTTCGGTTCGAGCTGGGCCAGGGATGCCAACGGTTCACCACCGTCGTCGGCATCGACGATGCGATGAATCATGCCGCCGACGGCGACGTCGTGGTGGAGGTGTGGGGCGACGGCCGGCGGATCCGCGCCACACCGGTGCTGCGCAGCGGGTTGGCCACCACTGGCACCGAGGCGATCCGCCTCGACGTGGACATCAGCGGAGTGCGTCAGCTTCGGATCGTGATCGATCGGTCCGACGGTAACCGTTCCTTCGATGCGGCCTCGTTCGGGCTGCCGACCCTGATCTGCAGCGGCGAGCTTCCCACGCCGCTCAGCGAGGGCAAGCCAGCCACTGCGTCCAGCAGTCAGGGCACGGCGAAGCCGGACCGGGCGGTCGACGCCAAGCTGCACACCAACTGGCTGTGCGACCCGGCGCAGTGCGCCGGCAAGCCCGCGTGGCTGCAGGTCGATCTGGGTGACGCACGCCCGGTGTCCGGGGTCAGGGTGACGCCCTACTACGCGGATGGGCGGTCCTACCGCTACACCGTGGAGGGAAGTGTCGACGGCATCAGCTACACGCCCATCGCCGCCAAGACCGCGGACTCCCCGCAGACCGACGTGGGGGACTGGTATCCGGTGAGCGGGACCTTCCGATACGTCCGGGTGACCGGCACGAGCAACACCAGCAACGCCTACACCTTGCACCTGCAGGAGCTGGCCGTCTACGGCGACTGACCCCGGCGTACGAATCGGCCCCGGCTTGCGATCGCAAGCCGGGGCCGAACGTCGGTACGCGATGGATCAGTCGACCTCGACCGCTGCCCGCCCGGTGACGTACGAAGGTGTCCCGGAGGGTCGCCGGAGCACCACGCTCAGCGAGGCGATGATGCCGAGAGTGCCCAAGGCAGCCGCGGCGTAGAAGGCCTCGCGCATCCCGGGTACGACCTCGCCGGGGGTGCCGTTGGCGACGTAGACAGAGGCGATCACGGCCAGCCCGATCGAGCCGCCGAGCTGCTGCATCGTCTGCACCAGACCCGACGCCGAGCCGGCGTGGGCGGCGTCGACACCCTCCAGGCCGAGAGCCGTGGTGGAGGTGAAGACGAGCGAGGCGAAGGCGCCGTTGAGCAGGAACGGGGCCAGGACGGCGCCGGCGTACGTGCTCGTCTCCGAGAGCGTGCTCAGCCACAGGAACGACGCCGTGAGGCCGGTGGCACCCAGGACCAGCACCCGCGACATCCCGATCCGGGCCGCGATCCGAGGCGCCACCCGCGACATCGCGAAGATCATCAGGGTGAGCGGCAGGAACGCCAGCCCGGAGGCGAGCGGCCCCATGCCCAGCACGCCCTGCAGGTAGATCACGGTCAGGTAGAACGTCGCGAACTGAGCCCCGACCAGGCCGACCGCGGCGATGAACGCGGCGACACGGCGGTGGCTGTTGAAGAGGTGGAGCTGCAGCAGCGGGTGGGCGACGCGGCGCTCGGTGAGCACGAGGGCGACCAGCAGGAGCAGGCCGATCGCGATCCCGCCGAGGGTGCGCGCGGAGGTCCAGCCGTGCTCCGGGGCGCCGATCAGCGACCAGACGATCGCGGCCGCACCACCGGTGGCGGTCACGGCGCCGACGATGTCGAAGCGTCCCGGTCGCGGGGCCGTCTCGGCGACGAGGCGGCCGACGAGGGCGAGCACGACGAGCCCGATCGGTACGTTGATGAACAGCGTCCAGCGCCACGACGCGATGTCGGTCAGGATGCCGCCGAGGATCAGCCCGATCGAGGCACCGCTGGAGGAGACGGCCGAGAAGAGCGCGATCGCCCGGGCACGGCCGGCCTCGTCCTTCGCCGACGTGGTCAGCAGGGCGAGCACCTGAGGCGCGGCGATCGCGGCACCGAAGCCCTGCAGGGCGCGGGCGATGACGAGCAGGTCGTCGGTCGGCGCGAACCCGCCGGCCAGGGAGAAGAGGGTGAAGACGGAGAGGCCGGCGACGAACATGCGCCGCCTGCCGAAGACGTCGCCGAGGCGACCGCCGAGGAGCAGCAGGCCGCCGAAGGCGAGGGTGTAGCCGTTGAGCACCCAGGTGAGTGCCGCCGGGGTGAACTCGAGGTCGTCGGCGATCCGGGGGAGCGCGACGTTCACGACTGCCGCGTCGAGCACGATCATCAGCTGGGCGACCAGGACCAGGGCGATCCCGGCGCCGGCGGCGGCCTTGGCGGCCGCGGGTGGCTTGGGTGGTGCCACGGTGGATGTCATTCAAGAGCTCCTGTTGGAGACGGAAGAGGAGTACAGTGAAGCGGAGGAAGCCTCCGCTTGATTGGAACACTACCGGAGAGTGTCTCCGGTTAGCAACGCCTTTTGGACGAGTGCAGTGCTGATGTGGCGGAGGCTGCTGTTAACGTGAGGCCCCCGCAGCCCTGCGGGAGCCACTGAGGAGGTCCGGATGAGAGCCGACGCGCAGCGCAACCGCGAGCGGCTGATCGAGGTCGCCCATGTGGTGTTCAAGGAGCGCGGTCTCGACGCACCTCTCGACGAGGTGGCTCGGCGTGCGGGCGTCGGTCCCGGCACCCTCTACCGCCATTTCCCCACGCGTGAGGCGCTCCACGAGGCGATCATGGCGACCTGGATCGAGGAGGTCTCCGCCCACGTCGAGAAGGCGATGGCGACCGAGGGCGGTTGCCGGGAGAAGTTGCTCGCCTGGTTCGAGGAGTACGTCTCGCTGCTGACCCGCCACCAGGGCGCCGCGGCCAAGATCACCGCCTCGCTCGGCTGCCAGGACTCCCCGCTGCGCACCAAGTGCCAGACCTACGCCGACGCCAACGAGAGCGTCCTGACGGAGATGGCCGAGCATGGCGCGCTGCGGGAGGGTGTCGACAACCTCGACGTGTGCCGCCTCCTCGGCGGCGTCGCGACCATGGCCGACCACTCCTCGCTCGAGCCCAAGGACGTACGTCCCATGCTCGACGTCATCGCGAACGGCGTCCTCAAGAACTGACCTCTGCTGGGGCACACTGGGGCTATGTCCTTCACCTCGCCGGTCAACGGCCCGCAGAGCCCGCTGAAGCTGGAGTTTCCCCAGTCGCTCGCGACCTATGACGACTACGCCGCCGCGCAGAAGACGGTCGACTTCCTCGCCGACAAGGAGTTCCCGGTCGAGAACTGCATGATCGTCGGCACCGAGCTGAAGCAGATCGAGCGGATCACCGGTCGCCTCACCTGGAGCAAGGTCGCCCTCGCCGGCGTCCTCTCCGGCGCCTGGCTCGGCGTCTTCGTCGGCCTGATCATGTCGCTCTTCAGCAACGAGAACTTCCTCTTCGTCCTGCTCTCGACGGTGCTCCTCGGCATCGTCTTCGGCCTCATCTGGTCGCTGATCGGCTATGCCGCCACCCGCGGCACCCGCGACTTCTCGAGCGTCAAGGTCATCGTGCCGACGAAGTACGAGGTCCTCGTCGAGCACAAGGTCGCCGCCCGTGCCCGCGAGCTCCTCGCCGATCTCCCGGGTGCCCTCCCCAACCCGTTCTCCTGACGGGCACCGTTCTCCAGTGTCTCGGATCGTGAGATAGGCGCGGCGTTCGCGTGTAGCCACGCGTGTTCCGGGGAAGAACTCCGTTGGAGAAGGAGGCCCCGATGTCATCTCAGATCAACGTACGTCCCGCCGAGCTCGTCAAGCTCGCTGACCGCTGCATCGACTGGGCGATGGACCTGACCGGCGCGACCACGGACAACGCCGGCGCACTCGTGGTCGCCTCACGCGACGCCGGCAACACCCAGGGCGGCTACGACACCACGGCTGCGCACGGGCCGCTGGTCGAGGCCGCGTCCAGCGCGCTCGAGTCGTTCGCGGCTGTCTTCGAGGCGGACGCCGACGCCCTCATGCTGTGTGCGTTCGACATCTCCGCGACCGACGAGGAGGTCGCCCGGGCCGCCCAGTCGAGCAACTCGCTGGAGCCGGGTCCGACGCCGCGGCCTCCGGAGCCGACCCCGGGGCCGCCGCCTCCTTCACCCACTCCGAGCCCGTCGCCGGGCCCCACCCCGACCCCGCGCTGAGGAGCCAGAGATGTCCGAAGGCACCTGGAAGCTGTGGGACGACGCGGCGTCCATCGATGACGCATCGCGTGGCTGGACCTCGATCGCGAAGGCGCTCGACGGCGTCACCGAGGCGTTCATCAGCGGCTCGAAGGACGTCGTCGCCGACTGGGAGGGCCAGACGGCCGAGTCCTACGAAGGGCATCGCAAGACGCTCCTGACCGACCTCGACAAGGCACGCGAGCTCGCCGACAAAGCGTCCTCGTCGACGGCGCGCATCGCCGGCACCGTACGCATCGCCCAAGGCCACCTCGACCAGTCCTGGGCGACGGTGGCCCACATCCCGCACCAGGGCAGCCCGTCGGGCGACATCCGGTTCGAGCCCGAGACCCCCGAGGACAGCAAGCTGGTCACCGACGCCATCGCGCGTGCCTCCGAGATCCGGACCGGCCTCGATCGCGACCTCAACGCCGACCGGCAGGTGCTGGTCGACACCACCGCTGCCTGGCACGGGCTGTCGACGAGCATGGCGGCGATCGCCGAGGCCGGACAGGACCCGTTCCACCTCCCCGCCGACGTGGACTCGGTCGGCATGATCAACGTCGACGGGAAGACGTACATCAACACCGGCAGCGGCGACGACGTGGTCACGGTCGGGATCAACCCGTTGACCGGCAAGCAGGTCGTCACCGTCAACGGTCAGATGTACGACGTGCCTCCCGGCAACGAGATCGTCATCCGCGCCGGCGAGGGCAACGACGAGATCAACGTCCCGCAGGGCACCAATGTCAACCTCTCGCTGCTCGGCGGCCGAGGTGATGACCGGCTCAACGGCGGCAGCGGGAGCGACCGCATCCTCGGCGGCCAGGGCCGCGACCACATCTTCGCCGGCGACGGCGACGACCGGGTCTCGGGTGGCACCGATCGCGACTACATCGACGCCCAGGGCGGCAACGACCTCGCCACCGGAGCGGGCGGCGACGACACCGTCTACGGAATGGCCGGAAACGACCGGATCAGCGGCGGTCGCGGCCAGGACTACCTCGAAGGGGCCGATGGCGACGACCTGCTCGTCGGCGGCGACGGCAACGACATCGCCTCCGGCGGTGACGACAACGACCGGATCCACGGCGGCGCCGGAGACGACGTGACGTACGCCGGGCGGGGGACCGACACCACCTACGGAGGCTCGGGTGACGACAAGGCCCACAGCGAGTCCGGCGACACCGACGAGGACGTCGAGCAGCACGTGACGGTCCAGATCACCGAGGTCCCGGAGTGGATCAAGATCGAGGGTTCCCCGGAGTTCGTCGCTCGCACCCGCGCCGACCTCGAGATGCTTGCCGCGTCGCCGACGGGCCAGCAGATGCTCGCCGCGTTGGACCGGAGACACGACGACTCGGGCGTGTTCGGGATCGGACAGGAGAACCTGACCATCCGCGAGTACGTCGGTGACACACCGAACAGCTCGGCCTCCAACGGACCGATGGGCGGCAACGAGATCGAGTACATGCCGGACATCGACACGATGAACACCGGCAACCGTGCTCCCCAGACGCCCGTCGACGGCCCGCCGGTCGCGGTGCTGTACCACGAGATGGCGCACGTCTACGACTACATGCACGACACGCTCGAGCCCGGCGAATATCACGGCGACGACCCCGAGAACCAGGGGACGAACAACCGTGAGCGCGAGGCTGCCGGTCTTCCCGTCGATCACGACAACGACCCCAGCACCCCGGAGCAGATCGACCCGGACCACCCGTACGTCTACACCGAGAACGGGCTCCGCGACGAGATGGGAGCTCCGCACCGTGACCACTACTAGGTTGATGCTCCTGGCATCGCTGCTGACGGCGGGAGGCCTGATGTTGGGCGGCTGCGCGAAGGCCCCGGAAGGGGAGCGCGAGATCGAGGGGGTCCGGTTCGAGTCCGAGATCACCCGGACGGGTGGCGCGCTCGAGGTGAGCTATCGGGTGGTCAACGACGCGGACACCGACGTCTACGTGGTCGACTCGGTGCCGACGTACGCCAACGGGGCGCTGCAGCCGGCCTCGGCGGACACCGTCTACGTCCTGGGCAGCGGCGGGAGCCGGGCCGAGGTCAGCAAGCGGGTCTTCGCGCTGCCGGACGACAAGTCGTTCGCGCAGATGCCGGCGGTCGGTTGGGTCAAGCTGGCGGCGGGCGAGGAGCTGAAGCGGGACGTACGCGTGCCGTTGCCGCTCGAGGAGTACCGACCGTTCGACGACGATTCCGTCCCGGAGCTTCCGGACCCGGTCGAAGAGGTCATCTTCTGTGTCGGTGTCCTCGACCTCCGCGACCTCTACCCCGACGGCGTCCCGGCCGAGGTGACCGGGCTCGCCCACTCCGACTCGGCCGCGGAGTCACAGCAGATCTTCTGCTCAGAGCCCGAGGAGTTGTGAAGCTGAGCGTGGTCCATGGGCCACGCTCAGCTTCACAACCTCGGTCAGCGGCCGTGGGCTAGGTCGTACCAGGTCACCTCGGTGGCCATGCCGTTCGCGGTGCGGCCGAGGCGCTTCTGGTAGGCGACGAGGGCGACCTGGGTGTTCCAGTCCATGACGCCGGTGATCTTCGGGCGTTCCGGCGCGGAGGTGGCGCTGAGGGCGCGCTGGAGGTCGCGGACGCTCTCGCCTGCGGAGCCGCGCTTCAGGAGCGGGCGGCTGTTGGCCGCCCACAGCGTCTTCCAGGCACCCTGGGTCCAGGTCTTGCGCACCGTCAGGCCGTGCGAGCGCTGCCAGGCGTTGACCGAGCTCACCAGCCCCCGGTCGTACGTCCCGTCGATGGGGCCGCCGAAGTTCCCGCGCTCGCGGAGCATGCACTCGAGCGCCTTGGTGTAGATCGGCGAGGGAGTGTAGGAGCTGGTGCGCGGCTTGAGGGCGGGATAGCTGGTGAAGCTGACCGGCACGCCGCCGCAATGCGTCACCGGCCGCGCGTAGGAGCCCCGGCCGAGGTCGACGAAGTTGGAGTCGATCTCGATGGTGGTGCCGCCGTGGGTTTCCTTGTGCGGGCCGCGGTACTGCTTGACGCGGCGGTGCGGGTTCCAGGGCTTGTCGGGGATGTACCGGGTCGAGGTGCCGGCGCGGCCGTCCCAGTCGGCGATCCACAGGTCCGCGGGGTAGACGAAGCCGCGCGGCTGGGCGTGCCAGACGGCGTACATCGCCTTTATCCCCGACGACGCGCTCGAATACATCCCGGGGCGGTAGCCGAGCTTCTTGATCCGGTGGCTCCAGGCCGAGACGAACCACATCGCCGACTCACGGCAGCGCTTGTTGCCGATGTCGAAACCCTCGAGGTCGTAGAACATCGTGCTCCCGGCGGCGATGCCGTAGCGCCTGGCGGCGTCCACGGTCGCGTTGGCCTGGTTGATGCCCTGGCGCTTGGCGGTGGCGTACTGGTCGGTCGAGCGGGCGCTGATCCGCGGATCGTCGCGGTAGCGCGGGAAGTGCGGGTTGCACGAGGCCTGCGGACCGAGCGTGATCGGCAGCAGCCGCCAGCCACGGGCCTGCTGCTTGCGCACCCAGGTCGCGCTGAGGTTGGTCTGGGTGCGGCAGCCGCGCGAGTTGCCGGCGATGTAGATGCCGACCGCGCCGAAGTTCGAGTGCTTCCACCAGCTGTCCATCGCCGCCTGCGACGGCGCCTGGCACTGGTCGAAGCCATAGCCGGTGAAGTTGCCCGGAGTGACCGGGTTCGCGGCCGCCGCGGGGCTGGGTGTTGCCAGCCCCGCGACGCCGACGACGCCCGAGATCAAGCCCGCGCCGAGTGCCCGTCTGACGTACTTGAACCTGGTGAAGTCCCCCATATTTCGTCACGGTAGTCACAACCGTCACTTAGTTACCAGTGGACTCGCCCAGCCACGGGTCAGGAGTACGCCAGCAGGGTCTCGTCGATCTTCTCCCAGGCCGCACGGAGCTCCGCCAGATCCTCGGGCCGCTTCCGGGCCAGGTCGGCCTGCTCGCGTACGTCCTCGCTCAGGTCGTAGAGGTGGTCGGTGCCGTCGAGCTGCAGGTACTTCAGCGAGCCGCGGCGCAGGGCCCGCTGGCCGCGCATGCGCCAGAAGAGGTCCTGGGTCTCGCGCGGCCGGCCGCCGAAGAGGAGTGGCACCAGGCTGGTGCCGTCCAGCGGATACTCCGGCGACGGCGTCGCGCCGGCGAGCTCCAGGAAGGTCGCGGTCCAGTCGGTCGTGACCGCGGGCTCGTCGCTGACCTGGCGGCCGGGCAGGGTGCCGGGCCAGCTCAGGATGGTGGGCACCCGGATGCCGCCCTCGTTGAGGCCCGACTTCGCTCCGGTGAACGGCCACACGTTGGAGAACCGCTCGCCGCCGTTGTCGCTGGCGAAGAAGACGACGGTGTCGCGGAGTTGGCCGGTACGCTCGAGCGCCCGGATGACCTGGCCGATCGACTGGTCGAGGTCCTCGACCATGGTCTTGTACGTCGCCAGCGAGCCGCCGTCGTTGTGGAAGAGCACGCCCTTCTCGCCGTTCTCGATCCGGGCGGTCAGCTCATCGCTCACCGCCTTGTCCTCGGGGCCCTCCCAGGGCCAGTGCGGGGTGGTGAAATTGAGGTTGAGGAGCCACGGGGCGTCGTGGTCGCGCTCGATGAAGCTGACGGCCTTCTCGGTGACGATCTCGGTGTAGTAGCGAAGGTCCTCGACCTCCACCTCGTCCTCGTAGAGGTCGTACGCCCCGTTGTGGCTGAACTTCGAGAAGTAGTCGATCCCGCCGGAGAAGTTGCCGAAGAACTCGTCCCAGCCGACCCGGGTCGGGCTGTACCAGGGCAGGAAGCCGCAGTGCCACTTGCCGAAGAGTGCGGTCGCGTAGCCCTGGTCCTTGAGCAGCGAGGCCAGCGTCGGGTGGTCGAGCGGGATGCCGTGCAGCTCGTTGGGCGAGCTGATCGGCTCCGGCAGGCCGCCGGAGAGGCGACCGGGGTAGCGCCCGGTGTAGAGGCCAAAGCGGGTGGGGGAGCAGACCGAGGAGGCGGAGTACGCATCGGTGAACCGCACGCCCGAGGCCGCGAGCCGGTCCAGGTTGGGCGTCTTGATGTCGGGGGAGCCGTAGGCGGACAGATCGGCCCAGCCGAGGTCGTCGCCCAGGATGACCAGGAGGTTGGGCCTGCGCTTGGGCCGGTTGACCTTACGGGCCTTGAACGGAACCTCGGTGGCTGCGTTGGCGGGGGTGGCGAGGCCGGTGGCGGCGACCGCGCCGGCTCCGGTGGCGAGCAGGCTGCGTCGGCTGAACGTGTTGGGGGAGGACACCAAATGGCCTTTCTATAGTGAATAACTACGAATAGAAGACTAGGGGTTGGTCCAGCCCGCGGGCAGAGGTCTCGGTCGGCGGACGCGACGGGACGTTGGTCCTGGTGCATATGGGCCCTAACCAAACCCGCCTGGCGGCGTTACCTTGGTAAAGGAATGGATCGCCAAGGGGGTGGGGACCTGTGCGGCAGCGACGCGATCGGGTGACGCCGGTCCTCTTCGCGATCACGGTCATGCTCGCGCTGACGGTCGCCGGGATCATCCATGTCGCTCACGGCGGCGAGGTGATCGGGCCCTTCGCGGTCGCCGACCAGGTCAGCTCGACCACCAAGCAGGTCAACACGCCATACGTCTGCTGGGACGGTAGCGGTTCCGGCTCCCTGACCCGGTGCCCGGACCCGCGCGGTGCGGACGGCCTGAAGTGGGTCTTCCCGGGCTACGAGGACGCCTTCCGGAGTGGTGATTGCGCCCAGGGGGAGACCGGCGATGGCGACCCTTCGACAAGCTCAGGACATCGCCTCTTCGTGGAGTGCTCGATGTCCTGGCGCGGCACCCAGGTCTACCTCCACTACGCCTACTGGAGCGAGTGGCAGACCGGTCAGAGGAAGTACGCCGCCACCGGCTCGACCCCGAGGATCGAGCAGCGCCTCGACGGCGCGATGTCGCTCTCCTGGCGCCCGCGCCGGTTGCCCACCCCGCACGGCGAGGCCTCCTGGGTCACCGCCGAGATGGTGCAGGGTCACGGCTGGAGCGTCGCCGCCTACGCCGGGGACGGCGAGGTGGCTCGGCAGGCGCTCCATGAGTTCGGTGAGATCCGCGACCTGCGGCAGTGGCGCGGGCTGCCCCGCTGAGGACTCGGGGGATTGGGCACTTCTGACGTAGATTTCTGCCCGTGACCGAGACTTCGTCCGCTGCCGTTGAGTCCGATCTTCCGCTCCTGGACACCGTGCACCACGCTGCCGGTGATCCCGACCGAGAGCAGCCCTGGGCCGAGCTCGGCCTGAAGGAGGACGAGTACGCCGAGATCAAGAGCATCCTCGGCCGCCGGCCGACCGGCGCGGAGCTGGCGATGTACTCGGTGATGTGGTCGGAGCACTGCTCCTACAAGTCCTCCAAGGTGCACCTGAAGCAGTTCGGCGAGATCCCGCAGGAGACCCCGGCCGGCAAGATGCTCGCCGGCATTGGTGAGAACGCGGGCGTGCTCGACGTGGGGCAGGGCTATGCGGTCACCTTCAAGGTCGAGTCCCACAACCACCCCTCCTACGTCGAGCCCCACCAGGGCGCCGCGACCGGCGTCGGCGGCATCGTCCGCGACATCCTCGCGATGGGCGCGCGGCCGGTCGCCGTCATGGACCCGCTGCGGTTCGGTCCCCTGTCCGAGCCCGACACCCACCGGGTGCTGCCCGGGATCGTGTCGGGCGTCGGCCACTACGGCAACTGCCTGGGTCTGCCCAACATCGGCGGCGAGGCGGTCTTCGACGCCTCCTACCTCGGCAACCCGCTGGTCAACGCGCTCTGCGTCGGTGTGCTGCGTCACGAGGACCTCCACCTCGCCAAGGCGTCGGGCGCCGGCAACCTGGTGATCATGTACGGCGCGCGCACCGGCGGCGACGGCATCGGCGGCGCTTCCATCCTCGCGAGCGTCGAGTTCGACGAGGACGGTCCGGCCAAGCGCCCGAGCGTCCAGGTCGGCGACCCGTTCATGGAGAAGCTGCTGATCGAGTGCACCCTCGAGCTCTTCGCCGCCGGCATCGTGCGCGGCATCCAGGACTTCGGTGCGGCCGGCATCTCGTGTGCCACCTCCGAGCTCGCCGCTGCCGGTGACGGCGGCATGCACGTGCACCTCGAGCGGGTGCCGCTGCGCGACTCGACGCTCGCTCCGGAGGAGATCCTGATGAGCGAGTCGCAGGAGCGGATGATGGCGGTCATCGCGCCCGAGGACGAGGCGACCTTCATGGACATCTGCGCCAAGTGGGACGTGGAGGCGGCCGTGATCGGCACCGTGACCGGCGAGGGCCGGCTGCGCGTCGACTGGCACGGCGAGACCATCGTCGACGTCGACCCGACCACTGTGGCCCACGACGGCCCCGTCTACGAGCGCCCCTACGCCCGCCCGTCGTGGCAGGACGCGCTGCAGGCCGACGTGGCCGAGAAGCTCCCGCGTGCGGCCTCGGCCGACGAGCTCCGCTCGACCGTCCTCCAGCTGGTCGCCTCGGAGAACCTGTGCGACAAGTCCTGGATCACCGAGCAGTACGACCGCTACGTGCGCGGCAACACCGTCCTGTCCCAGCCTGCCGACGGCGGCATGATCCGCGTCGACGAGTCGACCAACCTCGGTGTCGCGCTCGCCACCGACGCCAACGGGCGCTTCGCCAAGCTGGACCCCTATGCCGGCGCCCAGCTCGCCCTCTCCGAGTCCTACCGCAACGTAGCGTCCGTCGGCGCCAAGCCGCTGGCCATCTCCGACTGCCTCAACTTCGGCTCCCCGGAGGACCCCGACGTGATGTGGCAGTTCGCCGAGGCCACCCGCGGTCTGAAGGACGCCTGCCTCGAGCTCGGCATCCCGGTTACCGGCGGCAACGTCTCCCTCTACAACCAGACCGGCGAGACCGCCATCCACCCCACGCCGGTGGTCGCGACGCTCGGTGTGATCGAGGACGTCACCACGCGTACGCCTTCGGACTTCCAGGCGGCCGACGAGGTCGTCGTCCTGCTCGGTGAGACCCACGAGGAGCTCTCCGGCTCGGAGTGGGCCCACGTCGTCCACGGTCACCTCGGCGGGCTGCCGCCCAAGGTGAACCTGGCGGCCGAGAAGGCGCTCGCCGAGCTGCTGCTGGAGGCGCGTTTCGTCACCTCCGCCCACGACCTCTCCGACGGCGGCCTGATGCAGGCGCTGGCCGAGCCGGCGATGTCGTCGGGCATCGGCGTCTCGGTCACGCTCGCCGGCGACCCGTTCGTCGCGCTCTTCTCGGAGTCGGTCGCCCGCGCGATCGTCACCGTGAAGGCCGCCGACGTCGAGCGGCTCACCTCGCTGGCCGAGCGCCACGGGGTCGCGTCGACGCAGCTCGGTGTGACGGGTGGCGCTGCGTACTCGGTCTCCTATGACGGCGGCAGCGTCGAGATCCCGCTCGAGGAGCTCACCGGTGTCTGGCGCTCGACCCTGCGGGACGCACTGGCCTGATCGGTGCGTCGCCGGCGCGGCTTGCGGTGGATGATCCACTCGGCGATCAGCAGGTTCACGACCCAGCTGACCCACGCTGAGGCCGCGGCGGCGCTGGCGAGGGTGGGGTCGTCGGTGCCGAGGTCGGCGCCGTTCGCGAGGTCCGGCACGAAGATCATGATCAGGACGGTGCCCCAGAAGCGGTTGGCGATGATCGAGAACGCCATCGCATAGCTGCGGTACATCCATTCGCGGTGGTCCTTGAAGCGACGCTGCCGCGCGGCCCGGTAGCCCTGCACGGTGAACAGCAGGAACAGCACGGCCAGGAACGTGTTGCCGACCTGCTGGGACGGTCCTGCGGCGGGGAACTGGCTGGTGACCAGTGCACCCACGCCGGTGGGGATCGCGGTGACGACATAGGTGCGACCGGTCCAGCGGTGCACCTTTGGATGGTTGGCGCGCAACCACGGCCACAGCTGGAGTACGCCGCAGCAGAGCATCACCGAGCCGAAGAAGATGTGCGTCACCAGCGCGGGGTAGAAGGCCGGCCCGCGGTCGGTCTCGACGAGCGACTGTGACGGGTCCAGTCCGACGTACCGCGGCAGCGCCGTCACCAGGAAGATCACCGTCGCGGCGGCCAGCGGGAAGACCCACCACTGGCGCGCCAAAGGTCGTTTCAAAGTGCTCATGAGCCGTCCGATCTAATAGCGTACGTGATTAACAGTTTATAGAGTACGCAGAAGAAAGGGCCGGTCAACCCGTTTCTGGAGGGAGCAGGGCATGATGGAGGTGATGAGTTCCGACCTGATCCCTCGTCTGTGGGGCAAGTCCCCGCCCGGCCGGCGCGGCCCCAAGCCGGCGCTGAGCGCCGCCCAGATCGTCGAGGCCGCGTACGTCATCGCTGATGAGCAGGGTCTTGCTGCCGTCTCGATGGCTCGGGTCGCCGAGGCGCTGGGCTGCTCGCCGATGGCGCTCTATCGGCACGTGAAGAACAAGGACGAGCTGCTCATCCTGCTCGCCGACCGGCTCTGTGCGGAGCTGGTGGAGCCGGCGCGCGACCTGGGCTGGCGCGATGGTCTGGCGGCCTGGATGCGCGCGCAGGTCGACCTGTCTCTGAGTCGGCCGTGGTTCCTCGATCTGCCCCTCGTCGGCACGCTTCCCGGACCGAACCGCCTCGCCTGGATCGATCTCGGGTTCTACTACCTCCGAGAGGTGACGTTGCCCCCGGAGGAGAAGATGGCGATTCTCGGCATCATCTCGCAGTACGCCTTGGGTGAGGCGAGGATCGAGGTCGAGTCTGCCCGGTTCGAGGACAACCCCTATGCGAGGTTCGAGGAGATGCTCGTGACGTACGCGGATCCGGAGCGTTTCCCGAACCTGATGGAGTCGATGGCCGCCTGGCGGCCTGCTGGGCCTGGCGCGGAGTCCGACTCCGACGACCCGTCGGCTTTTGGGCAGAGCCTGCTGATGGCCGGGATCGCGGCCCACATCGAGCGCCACCTCGGGCGCAGCACTCCCAAGTAAAGGTAGATACCCTGGCGGGGATGTTCCCCCACCTGCATCGCCCCGTGTCCTATGTCCTCGCTCTGCTGTTGGCTGCTGCCGCGCTGCTCGTCAGCGCTGGTCCGGCGTCCGCGGGGGAGGGCGGAACGATCAAGCGGCTGGCGAACTCCGCTCGTGCCGACGCGGGCCTGGACCCGCTGACGCGCGACTCCGCACTCGACGGTCTGGCGCGGAAGTGGGCCTACAAGATCGCTGCCGACCGGGCGCTCTCGCACAACCCCGACCTCGCCGAGCAGGTGCCGGAGGGGTGGCAGGGAGTCGGGGAGAACGTCGCCATGGGCTATCGGACCGGCGCGGAGATGCACCGGGGCTGGATGAATTCCGATGGGCACCGGGCCAACATCCTGGGCGACTACACCCACATCGGGATCTCCTTCGTGGAGGTCGACAACACCACCTGGGGCGTCCAGGTCTTCGCCAAGTACCCGCCGGGCGTGCGGCCGACCGAGAAGCCGAAGGCCACCGGTGCGCCGGCGCCGACCGCCCCAGCGGAGACCAAGGCCCCGACTCCCCGGCAGACCGCGAAGCCCAAGAAGTCGGCGACGGCTTCGCCCACCCCCTCGCGTACGCCCTCCGCGTCCGTTTCCGCGTCTCCGTCGACGTCGCCTTCGGCGTCAGCCTCCGAGTCGGAGTCTTCCTCGGCCCCGCCCGTGGGCGACTCGGAGACGGCGGGCCCGGTGACGTTCACCGACGCCTCGGACGGTCCGACCCCTGCCTCCAGCGGGCTGTTCGGGATCGGCTTTGTCGAGATCGCCGTCGGGCTGCTCGCGCTGTCAGGGCTGGGGCTGCTCATCTCTCTGCTTCTGGCCCGGCGCCGGCGCCGCGAACCGCCCCGGCCTGACATGCAGGGCCCTCGGCACGCCCGGCCCGTCGGGCCGTACCCCGGTGGCGGACCGGTCTATCGGGGCCAGGTCCATCCCGCCGGACCCGGTCCCGGTCACCCCAACCCGGGTTACCCGAACCCTGGTCGCCCGAACCCTGGTCGCCCCAACCCGGGCGGCCCCAAGCAGTATCCCGGCGACCGCCGCCCCTGGTAGGAACTAGTCGGCGACCGCGGCGGGGACAGGCCGCGGGCTGCCGACGGAGACGCTCCGAGCCGACGGCGTACGCCGGAAGACGAGGAATGCGACCACGCCCGAGATCGCCATCATCGTGACCGGCAGCCAGAACGCGACCTGCAGGGCCTCGGCGGCCAGTGGCGCGACCGCTGCTCGCTCGGCGGGAGCGAGGGAGCTGAGCGCTCCGATGCCGTCGCTGCCCAGTCCGGGAAGGCGGGACGAGAGCGCGGCGGCCAGGAGCACCGAGACGCCGGCGGTGCACAGGGCGGTGGCGACCTGGTTCAGCACGTTGATCATCGTCGAGCCGGCCGGGATGGCGCTGTCCTCGAGGTAACGGGTGGCGATGGTCATGGTCGGCAGCATCACGAACCCGGCGCCCGCGGTCGCGATGGCATGGGTCGTGGCCAGGGCCAGCATCGGCGCGTCCGCGCTCAGCTGGAGCGCCAGGGCGCCGAAGCCCAGGGTGGAGATCACGATGCCCGAGCCGATCACCGGCAGCGGCGGGAAACGGTCGATGAGGCGGCCGGAGACCTGGATCATGATCCCGGCCGCGATGCCGGCCGGAGCCATCAGCAGTCCTGCGGTGGTCGCGGACTCGCCGCGTACGACCTGCCAGTAGAGCGGCACCAGGATCATCGAGCCGAAGTAGCCGCCGGCGAAGCAGACCAGCAGCGCGGCGCTGCCGCCGGTCAGGGGTCGGGCGAGGAGCCGGATGTCCAGCAGGGGAGCGGCGGCGCGGAGCGCGTGCCGGACGAAGAGCGCCACCAGGACGATCCCGGCCCCGATCGGGACCAGCACCTGAGCCTCGAACAGCGTGCCCTCCGCGAACGAGGTGCCCAGCACGAGGAGAGCCATCGCGGGCGGAAGCAGGAGCAGGCCGCGTACGTCCAGGCGGGCGCTCGGGCCGCGCTCCAGACGCGGCAGGTTGCGCATCCCGAGGACGAGGCCGATCAGACCCAGCGGCAGGTTGATCAGGAACATCCACCGCCACGACATCGTGTCGAGCAGCCAGCCGCCCAGCACCGGCCCGAAGACGGGACCGACCAGCACCGGCAGGCCCATCAGGGCCATCAGCCGGCCACGCTCCTCGGGCGGCGCCGAGCGCAGCGTCAGGGTCATCGCGGCCGGCATGACGAATCCGCCGCCGAGCCCCTGGAGCACCCGGAACGCGATCAGCGACTCGACGTTCCACGAGGCCGCGACCAGGCCGGATCCGATCGTGAAGACGCCGATCGCGGTCAGGAAGACCTGGCGGGCGCCGAACCGGCTGATCGCCCAGGCCGCGGCCGGGATGACCGTTGCCAGGGCGAGCGTGTAGCCGGTGGCGACCCACTGGATCACCGGTAGCGAAGCGCCCGTCTCCTGGGAGAGACGGGCGATCGCGACCGCGACGATCGTGATGTCGATCGGGATCATCACCGTGCCGGCGATGACGGTGAGCACGATCGTTGTCGGGCTCGGGGCCGTGCGGGATTGGGGCGTCATGCGTCCAGTGTGGAAGCTAAAGTGAACTTGAGGTCAAGGGGTTTCGGCCCGACCTCAGCTCGACCTCTCCATCGTCCGTACGCCGACGAGCACCCCGCCCACCGCGACGGCAGCGGCCGCGACGAAGCCGCCGATGACGACATCGGCCTGGAACTGACCGGCGAAGAGCGCCCGCTCGGCCTCCACGACGTACGTCATCGGGTTGATGTCGCTGAGGAACCGCAGCCAGCCGGGCGCGCCGTCGAGGGGGAGGAGGACTCCCGAGAGGAGCAGCAGCGGGAAGATCAGCATCTGCTGGACCGTCCAGAAGACCCAGTCCTGCTCCTTCGCGGCGGTGGCCAGGGCGAAGCTGAGCGCACCCAGGCCGATCGCGAAGAGCGAGACGATGACGGCTCCGACCAGGACTCCGCCGAGGTGGAGGTCGAAGCTGAACGGGGTCACCACGGCGAGGATGACGACCGTCTGGAACAGCACCGGCACGACCTCCTTCAGGGCCCGCCCGACCAGCAGGGACGGCCGTGAGAGAGGCGAGACGAGCAGCCGCTCGTGGGAGCCGGAGCGGATCTCGGCGGTCAGGTCGGCGCCGGTCATCGAGGCGCCCATCAGCGCGGTCATGACGACGATGCCCGGCACGAACCACTGCAGCGCGCTGCCGCTCTCGACGGCGGGCAGGAGTGGCGCGAAGAGGGCCAGGAAGACCAGCGGCTGCATCATCGCGAAGAGCATGGAGGCGGGCTGGCGCAGCTTGGGCGTGAGCTCGCGGAGCAGCACGGTCCAGGTGTCGGTGAGGAAGCCGGTCGGGCGGCTCGGCACTCGGGTGGTGCTCCGTACCTGTGCGGTCGGGACGGTGAGGGTGGTCATGCTGCTGCTCCTTCGGTCTGGGTGGTGGCGGACTGGGAGGTGGACTGGGACGACTCGCGCAGGCTGCGGCCGGTCAGGTCGAGGAAGACGTCGTCGAGGGTGGGGGTGTGGACCTCCATCCGGATCGCGGGGGTGCCGTGGGCGGCCAGGTCGATGGTCAACGCCGGCGCGCTGTCGGCACCGCGCGGTGTGCGGATCGAGACCTGTGTCCCGGCACGCTCGATGACGGTCGGACCGGACAGCGCCGCCTCGGCGCGGGCCGCGGCGGCCGTGGCGTCCGCCTCGGTGCCGAAACCGAGGAGCACCAGGTCGCCGAGCCTCTCCTTGAGCCGGGTGGCGGTGTCGTCGGCGATCACCACGCCGTGGTCGATGACGATCACCCGTCCGGCGAGCGCGTCGGCCTCCTCGAGGTAGTGGGTGGTGAGCACGATCGTGGTGCCGTCCTCGTGGAGTCGGCGGATCTGCTCCTGCAGGTTGGCGCGGTTCTGCGGATCGAGGCCGGTCGACGGCTCGTCGAGGAACAGCACCTCGGGGTGGTTGAGCAGCCCGATCGCGATGTCGAGCCGCCGCCGCTGGCCGCCGCTGAGCGTCTGGACCGGGCGGTCGGCGTACTCCTGCAGGTCGAAGGCCACGAGCAGCTCCTCGATGCGCGCCTTCGCGGCGGCGCGCGGGATGCCGTGGGCGCGAGCCTGGGACATCAGCTCGTCGCGGCCGCGCTGGATGAACGCGGCGGCGTTGCCCTGGCCGACGTAGCCGATCGAGCGCCGGACGGCGCCGCGTGAGCGGACGACGTCGTGGCCCGCTACCTCGGCGGTGCCGGAGGTGGGCGGGATGAGGGTGGTCAGCATCCGCAAGGTGGTGGACTTGCCCGCTCCGTTCGGGCCGAGGAAGGCGACGAGCTCGCCTTGGTGGATCTCGAGATCGAGCCCGCGTACGGCCTCGACGGTCTTCTTGCTTCGGGTGAAGTGCCTGGTCAGCGCCTGAGTGCGGATCACCGGCCGCTGGTTGCTGTGGTTCGTCATGTCTCCAGTCTCTGAAGTCATCCGGTCAGCTTCTGTCCTCTTTCGAAACTTTCTTCCGAGTTCCGGTTTAGAAGTCCGACGAGTGGGTATGAAAGGGGTAGCGCGGCGTCGGTCGGCTCGAGGAGGGGGCGAGCCGACCGTCCCGCGGGCTCGACCAGGTTCCCGGGAAATCAGGCCACGAACTGACCGGAATGGCATCTAAGGTCGGACTCATGAGTACGAGCGCCCGGATGCTGCAGCTCCTCTCCCTGCTGCAGACCCACCGTTTCTGGCCCGGCACGGAGCTGTCCGTACGCCTCGAGGTCAGCGACCGTACGCTGCGGCGCGACATCGAGCGGCTGCGCGACCTCGGCTATGACGTCGACGCCACCCGAGGAGTGGCCGGCGGCTACCAGCTCAGGGCCGGTAATGCGCTGCCGCCGTTGCTGCTCGACGACGAGGAGGCGGTCGCGATCGCGGTCGGGTTGCGCACCGCGGCTGCCGGCATGGTCGCGGGGATGGGGGACATCTCCGCCCAGGCGCTGGGGAAGGTCGTCGCGCTGATGCCGCCGCGGCTGCGACGGCGGATGGACGCGGTCACCTCGCAGACCGACTCCATCCCGTGGGGCGGCCGGGTGCCGCTGGACGCCGGCGTGCTCGGGATCCTGGCGCAGGCCTGCCGCGACGACGAGGTGCTCACCTTCACCTATCAGGCGCCCGAGGCCGAGCCGACCCAGCGCCGCGTCGAGCCGCACCGGCTGGTCACGCTCGGCAACCGCTGGTATCTCCTCGCCTACGACCGGGTCCGCCAGGACTGGCGCTCCTTCCGCGTCGACCGGGTCAGCGACCCGATGACCACCGGCCAGATGTTCCGTCCCCGCGAGATCCCGGGCGGGGACGCGGCGACGTACGTGCAGGCGGGGATCCGCGCCCGCCCGGCAGCCCACGACGTCTGCGTCCTCTTCGGCATCGAGCCTGACGTGGTCGCGCGGCGGGTGGGGCGCTGGGGCGAGGTCGAGCCCGCCGAGGGTGGCTGCCGGTTGCGGATGCAGGTCGACGATCTGAGCTGGCCGATGATGATCCTCGCCGGCGTCGAGGCCGACTTCACGGTCGAGCAGCCCGCCGAGCTGGCCGAGCTGGTCAAGCAGGCGGGGGAGCGGTTCGTCCGCTCAGGCCCCGTCACGTCCTGATCGGGCCGGCCACTCCTCGCGCAGGAGCCCGTAGACCACCAGGTCCCGGCGCCCGCCCGGATAGGCCTGCGCGCCGCGCATGGTGCCCTCGTGGGTGAAGCCGAGACGCTCGGCGACCGCACGGCTGCGCTTGTTCATGACCGAGGTGTCGATGATCGCCCGGGCGATGTCGTACTCGTTGAAGAGGGTGTCCAGCAGCGCCGAGACGGCCCGGGTGATCAGGCCGCGGCCCTCGTATGCCTCGCCCAGCCAGTAGCCGATCGTGGCCGATTTCTCGTAGAGGTTGATCCGCGCGGTCGTGGCCCCGGCCACCTCGCCGTCCTGGCGGATGACGCACGGGATCGCCTCGCCCTGGACCCACTGGCCCAGCAGGTAGGTGCCGAACCCGGCGACGCTGAGCATGGTCTGCTGTCCGTGAGCCCACGGCTCCCATTCGCGGAGGTGGTCGAGGTTGGCGTTGATGAGCTTGTGGACGGCGAAGTCGGTCGATCGGTCACGCAGGACCATCTCCGCGCCGTTCCCGAGGTCGATGCTGAACAACTGATCTCCTACCGTGCCGGACCGGGACCTGGAGCGTAGCCGCCCTGCAACGCATCCAGGATCAGCGTGCCGTACGCCCGCATCTGAGCCAGCACCGGGATGACCTCACCCTGGAAACGGCAGATGACCGCGTACGCCGCCTGCCGGCCACCGACGTCGAGCAGCCCGACCTCGGCGCGGACGCCGTCGTCGGTGCCGGTCTTGCTCCATACCCGCAGGTCGCCCAGATCGGTGGGGGAAGGGTCGGTGTGGGACAGCGGGTCCAGGCCGAAGGCCGCGGAGACCATCGACAGGTCGGTGGACGGCGCCAGCCAGGACAAGACGGTGGGGTGCGGCGTACGGAAGTAGGCGACCCAGTCGGCGGCACAGCCGACGGAGAGCATCGGCGGGTCCTCGGGCCTGCGTACGTCCCGGACCGAGTCGTTCAGCATCGACCCGCCCGCGGCCAGCCGCCGCGCGACGGCCTGGACCGGAGCCAGGCCGACGTGGTCGAGGAGAACGTTGGTGGCCAGGTTGTCCGAGACCGCGCCGACCAGCCGGGCGCAGTCGTTCATGGTCAGCGAGGGGGCGTCGAGGTGTTGCCACAGGCCGCTGTCGGCGACCGGCGTGACGCTGTCCTTGCGCAGCAGCAGCTGCCCCAGCGACGGGTCATCGTCGAGCAGCTCGGCGAGGTGGTGCAGCAGGAAGATCTTGGCGACGCTGGCGGCCGGCAGCAGCAGGTCCGGAGTGGACTCGACCAGGGTCTCACCGGAGCCGGTGTCGACCGCGAGGATCGACCATTCCGTCCGTGAACTCATGCAACGGAGCCTAAACAGCTGAGGATGACTGGTCCTCGCGCAGCTCGCCGACGACCTGGATCTTCTGCCAGATCTTGCGGGAGAGGTCGACGGTGAGGCCCTCGACGGTGCTGACCGTGTCCAGGACGACGTTGTCCTGGGAGTCCTCGGCGCACAGCGCGGCCGTCTTGCCGACGAGGCTGAGCAGCTCGGAGCAGTACTCCAGGTAGTGGATCAGCTGGTCGGCGTCGAGGGTGAACTGGACGCTGGCCGAGGTCTCCTTGAACCCCGTACGCAGCCGCTCGGGGTCCTTGGTGAGCTGGTGCATGTCGATGATGTGGGCCAGCGAGCGCAGCCGGTGCAGCAGCTTCAGCGCGCGCGACCGCAGCAGCCGCTCCGGGATCGTGTAGAGGAAGAAGATCGCGACCGCGGCGAAGATCAGGTCGTTGACGGTGCTCTCCATCAGCGGCAGCCACTGGACCCCGGTGAGCGTCTCGTCGCCGAACGCCGTCGCCAGGCCCCAGATGATGGCGGCCAGCGTCAGCGCGAGGACCGCAACGATCAGCACGCGGGAGGCCGCGCGCGTCCACACCAACCGTTGCCGGAGCCGGTCCCCGACGCCGGAGGACTCCCTGATCAGGCCGGCCAGCTCCTCGGCGACCTTCACCAGACCGCGGTCGGGGAAGCGTGCCGCGATCCGTCCGTGCAGCGTCTCGACGGTCTTCAGCACCATCTCCGACTCGAGTCTCTCCAGTCCCACGTCAACGGAGCGTAGTGGTCGCGCGCCGCCGCGGTGGGCAACTGCCGCAGATAGGGTGTCGATGTGCCAGCACGACTCAAGCCCGCGGCCGCCGCCGACGTGGCCGATGCTCTGGATCGCGTACGCGCCGACGAGCCCGCCAAGGCAGATCTCCGCCTCCTCGCCAAGCACTTCCTCGCCGTGCTCGAGGAGCGCGCGCCGGGCAGGAGTGTCGAGGTGCGCGTCCCGCCGTACGCCGCGGTGCAGTGCATCGAAGGGGTCAGGCACACCCGCGGCACGCCGCCGGCGGTGATCGAGACCGACGCGGTCACCTGGATCACCCTCGCCACCGGGGCGATGACCTGGTCCGATGCCGTCGATCAGGGCCGGGTAAGGGCCTCAGGAGAACGCACCGACCTGTCGCCGTACCTCCCCTTGTAATCTCACCCTATGACCCTCTCCACCGAAGACATCAAGGCCCGTGTAGACGACCTCTTTCCCGGGATCCGCAAGGACCTCGAGGACCTGGTGCGGATCGAGTCCGTCAGCGCGGACCCCGAGCGCCTGAGCGAGGTCGAGAAGAGCGCGGAGAAGACCCGCGACCTCTTCGCGGCCGAGGGCTTCGACGTGGAGATCGTACGCGCCTTCGACGGCGCCCCGCCGGCCATCGTCGGTGAGAAGAAGGGCCCCGAGGGTGCCCCGACGGTGCTGCTCTACGCCCACCACGACGTCCAGCCGGAGAACGACCACGCCGACTGGGACACCCCGCCGTTCGAGCCCACCGAGGTCGGCGACCGGCTCTACGGGCGCGGTGCGGCCGACGACAAGGCCGGCATCGCGGCCCACATCGGCGCGGTCCGGGCTCTGGGTGACGACCTCCCGGTCACCGTGCGCCTCTTCATCGAGGGCGAGGAGGAGGTGGCCTCTGCGACGCTGCCCCAGCTGCTCGAGAAGCACCAGGACAAGCTGAGGGCCGACGTCATCGTCATCGCCGATTCCGGCAACTGGGACATCGGCGTCCCGGCCCTGACGACGTCGCTGCGCGGTCTGATCCGCGTCGACGTCGAGCTCCGCACCCTGGGTCACGCGGTCCACTCCGGCATGTGGGGCGGTCTGGCTCCCGACGCGATCATGGCCCTCGTACGCCTCCTCAACACCCTCTGGGACGAGGACGGCGCTCCCGCGGTGGAGGGGCTCGTCTCGGGTCCGGCGGCCGACGTCGACTACCCCGAGGAGCGGCTCCGCGCCGAGTCCGGGGCGCTCGCCGGCCTGCAGTGGGTCGGCAAGGGCAGCGCCGTCGAGCGGATGTGGACGCAGCCGGCGATCACGATCACCGGTCTGGACGCCCCCAAGGTCGACGGCGCCTCCAACACGCTGTCCCCGACCGCGCGCGCCAAGGTCACCATCCGGATCGCCCCCGGCGACACCGGCGAGAACGCCGTCGCCGCCCTCACCCAGCACCTGGAGAAGCACGTCCCGTGGGGCGCCGAGCTCACCACCAAGGTCGTCGACACCGGTGAGCCGATCGCCCTGGACGCGACCGGCCCCGCCTACGACGCGGCCCGTGCCGCCTTCACCGAGGCCTGGGACGGCACCGCCCCGATCGACATGGGCGTGGGCGGCTCGATCCCGTTCATCGCGGAGTTCCTCGAGGCGTTCCCGCAGGCCAGCGTGCTGGTCACGGGCGTCGAGGACCCCGACACCCGCGCCCACGGTGCCAACGAGGGGCTCCACCTCGCCGAGTTCCGGAGGGTCGTCGTCGCCGAGGCGCTGCTGCTCCAGAAGCTGGGAAGCTCCTAGCTCCCAGGCAGCGTCAGCGCCACCCGGGTGCCCTCACCAGGGCGTGAGTCGAGCTCGACCAACCCGTGGTGGCGCCTGGTGATCTGCTCGACCAACGTCAGCCCGAGCCCAGCTCCGCGTGAACCACCCAGCGCGGAGTTGGAGCCTCGGTAGAACGGGTCGAAGACCTCCGGCTGCTCCTCGTAGGCGATGCCGACGCCGGCGTCGGCGACGATGATCGTGACCTCGCTGCCGGCGCTGTAGAGCATCACCTGCACCCGCGAGCCGCGGTAGCTGTAGGTCAGCGCGTTCTTCACCAGGTGCAGGAAGGCCGCACGAAGCTCGCGCGGGTCACCGACGACGTACGCAGGTCCGGTCGGGGTCGTCAGGACGCACTCGATGTCCTTCTGCGCTGCGTCGGGATCGAGCTCGTCGAGCACGTCGTCGAGCATCTCGGAGACCTCGATCGTGGTCTCGCCAGGGGCGTTGGCTGGGTCGCGGATTCGGGAGAGGAGCAGCAGGTCGCTGACGATGCCCTCGATCTGGGCGCTGCGTACGGTCAGCGTCTCCACCTGGACGATCCACGGCAGGGTGTTGGCGTGCTCGCCGGCCAGCGCGTTGAGCGAGGTGCCGAGCGCGTTCACCGGGATCCGGAGCTCGCGGGCGACGGCCTCGATCAGCCGGTTGCGTTCGCGGTCGGCGTGGGCGAGCTGCTGGGCGAGGTCGCGCTCCTGGGTGTAGGCGTTGGCGGTGAGCACGATGCGTCCGAAGTCGCGGCCCAGCTCCATCGCCAGCCGGCCCTCGGCGTCGGTCCAGGTGGGCCGCCCGGGCGAGCGGAGCAGGACGATGTGGCCGAGCCATTCATGGTCGGCGCCGACGGGTACGACCAGGGCGCTCTCCGCTCCCAGGGTCTCGAAGAACTTGTTGGCGACGGTGGCCTGCTCGTTCCACTCCGAGGAGTCCGCGATCCGCTCGCGGCACAGGATCGAGTAGGTGCCCTCCGCCCAGTAACGCGAGGTGTTCCGCGAGGTGAGCGCGGCCAGGCCCGGGTCGGGGTCCCAGTCGAGGCCCGGGGTCGCGTGCACGACCATCTCGTTGTGGGGGCCCTTGGTCGCCATCCAGATCCCGTCGGCGCCCAGACCGCGGATCAGCGCGTCGTGGCTGGCGTCGAGCACGTCGGCGAGGCTGAGCTTGGAGCTGGCGTCGCGCAGGAACTCCTTGGCGGTCTCGAGGTTCGCGGCGCGCTCGTAGAGCCGCTCGCGCTCGAGGTAGCCGCGCACGACCCGCTGGGCGCGCTTCGCGAACCGGTTGAGCACCCGGCGCTGGGTGAAGTCGGGCCGTCGGCCGCTGACCGGCATGTCGACCGAGAGACAGCCCTGGATGGAGCCGTCGTCACCGAGGATCGGCGCGATCAGCATGTCGTGGGGGTGCCACGCGTCGGGGGCGTCGATCATGTTGGTGGTGGAGACCCAGCTGCCCTCGTGAAGGTTCACCCGCTCCTGGGGGACGAACCGCCAGGAGCCCCAGTTCTCGCCGCGGGAGAGGTTGTCACGCAGGTCGGAGAGCGCCCACCGGGTGCCGAGGATCTCCTCGGCCGTCTGCCGTCGCCCGTGTGCGTTCAGACCGCTGGTGAAGCCGTGGACCGCGACCACCTCGAGCTCGTCGCCGCGGACGACGTTGATCGCGGAGATGCCGAAGCCGAGCAGCTCGCAGATGCCTTCGGAGATCATCTGGAGTGCGGGATCTGCCACCGGCAGCGACGTCCTGCTCGGCGTGCTCGCAGGCACGTCGAGGGCATCGACTGACTGTGGTGGGGGCATCCTTGCTCTCGGGTAGGTCGGTCAGGGAGGGTGTTGCAACTGCGTGGCAGTCCTGAGGACCTGGGCACCACGGAGTGTTGCACGAAACGCGCGCGCTGTGCAGCCGTAGGCGACCGTCTCGACCAGATTGTGACGTTTGGTTAACCATGCGAGGTGGCGTCGTTGGCCAACGGAAGGACGAGGGAGACGCGGGTGCCGGTGCCGGGCTCCGAGCGCAGCGTGACGCGGCCGTCGTGGCGGCGCGCGACCCGGTCGACGATGCTGAGCCCGAGGCCGACGCCCTTCCGGCCGCCGATCGCCTGGCTGGACCCGCGGTAGAACTCGGTGAAGACCTGGATCTGCTCCGCCGCCGGGATGCCGACCCCGTTGTCGGTCACCGAGATGGCCGCCTCGCTGGCGCTCTCCACGATGTAGAGCCGCACGTGGCCGCCGCGGTGGGTGTAGACCAGCGCGTTGTCGACCAGCCGGAGGATCGCCGCCTTGATCTCGCTGCGGTCGCCCAGCACCTGGACGCTGCGCGAGGGCACGTCGAGGCTCACCTCGATGCCACGCTTCTCCGACTCGTACGTCCTCTGCTCGAAGATCTCCTGCAGGAGCGAGGTCAGGTCGACGTAGGTCAGCGTCGGGCGCGAGGAGGGGTCGGAGAAGCGGGAGAACAGCAACAGGTCGTCGACCATCGCGACCAGCTGGTCGGACCGGCTGATCAGGTTGCCGACCTGCTGGAACCAGGTCGGCGATCCGCGGTCCTCGTGACGCATCGCGTCGATGCCGGTGGTGAGGGCGGTCAGCGGGTTGTGCAGCTCCTGCGCGACGGCCTCGATGAGCCGGCTGTGCACCTTGTCGGCGGTGGCGAGCCTCTGGGCGAGGTCACGCTCCTGGGTGTAGGCGTTGGAGGTGAGCACGATGCGCCCGAAGTCGCGACCGAACTCCATCGCGAGGCGCCCCTCGGCGTCGGTCCACCGCGGCCGGCCCGAGCCACGCACCAGCACGAGATGACCCAGCGCGGTGGTCTCCACGCCGATCGGCACGACCAGGAGCGAGTCGGCCCCGACGGCATCGAGGAACTCGATGCCGAGCCTGGCGAACTTCCTTCGCTCGGCACCACCGTGATGCAGCGTGTGGAGGAGCAGCTCGCGGTTGACGATGGCGTGCTGGCCCTCGTTCCACAGCCGAGTGCTCTGGTAGGCCTGACCGGCCGCGATGTTGCTCTCGGTGGCGGTCCACCCCAGGCCGGGCGAGGCGTACGCCACGGACCCGCCCTCGCCGTCCTGGGCCTGCACGTAGAGGCCGTCGGCGTCGAGACCGCGGCTCATCGCCTCCTGGGTGGCCTCGAGCACCCCGGTGAGACCGAGCTGGGAGTTGGCCTCGCGCAGGAAGCTCTGGGCCTCGATCAGGTTGTTGGCCCGCTCCTCGAGGTATTCGCGCTGCAGGGTGAGCAGCACCGTACGCCGCGCCTGGCGGGCGAACCGGTTGAGGATCCGCTGCTGGCGCCGGCCGGGCCTGCGGCCGTTGGTCGGGCGGTCGATCGAGAGTACGCCGACGAGCTCGCCGTTCTCGTCGTAGAAGGGCGCCAGGAGCTCGTCGAGCCGGTGCCAGTCCTGCGGGTCCTTCAGGATGTCCTCGTCGGTGTCGGGGACCCAGTAGCCCTCCGCCTCACCGATGGTGTTCTTCTCGTGGGGCACGAACTTGATGTCGCCCCAGTCCACGGACATGTCCAGCAGGTCGGTGACCACCGAGACCGGGAACCGGGTGCCGAGCATCTCGGCGACGGTCATCTCGCCCTCGACGGTGTGGCCGCTCTCGTCCCCGTACGCCGCGACGATCTCGAACTCGTCCCCGCGACGGATGTTGATCACGGCGGCGCCGAAGCCGACGAGCTCGGTGACCCCCTCCGCGATCAGCTGCAGACCGGGATCCGGGCTCGGGTACGCCTCGGAGGCGCCGCTTGGCGCGTCCGGACCCTCTGAGGGCGTACTGGTCATGAGTTCTCCGCCGAGATGGAAACGCAACCCGTTACCGGTGCGTAAGGTTAAACAATGGGCAGCGTCACACGGAATGTGCTTCCCACACCAGGGGTCGAGTCGACGGATATCAGTCCGCCGCGTCGACTGACGATTCGAGACACGATCGTCAGACCGAGTCCGGTGCCCGGCTGTTTGAGGGCGGTGGGGTTGGTCGAACGGAAGAACTCGGTGAAGAGCCGGTCCTGGTCCTCCGGCGAGATCCCGAGGCCGTGGTCGGTCACCCGGAGCTCGAACCAGCCGGGGCTGGTGCGCGTGCTCACGATGACCTGACCGCCCTCGGGGCTGTATTTGATCGCGTTGGTGACCAGGTTGATCACCACCCGGTCCAGATCGCCCGGAGCAAGGGTCACGTAGACGTCGTCGGACGGCATCTCGAAGACGAGCTCGTGGGCGTCGCTGGTGGGCATCTCGGCGCTGAGCTGGCTGTGGACCTCCTCGAGCACGGGCGCGACCTGGATCGGCACCGTGGTCGGCAGGTGGTCGGGGTCGGAGACCTTCGACAGCATCGCCAGGTCGGCCACGATCTTCTCGGTGCGGTCGCGGTTGCGCGTCAGCGCGGTCAGCACCTCGGCGTACTCCTCCTCGGACTCCGCGTAGGGCAGCGACTCGATGTTCCACCGGAACGCGGAGAGCGGGTTCTTCAGCTCGTGGGCGACCGTCGCGATCAGCCGGCTCTTGTGGGCCTCGAGCTCGCGCAGGGAGTCGACCGCCGCCTTCTGGCGCAGGTAGGCCCTGGAGTTGTGGACCACGCGGCCGAAGTCGCGGCCGAGGTCGGCGGCCGTGATCAGCTCGAGCTCGCTCCAGTGGGGCTTGTCGGGACCGCGGCCGAGGAGCATCGCGCCGTACCACGTCTGGCCCGAGCCGATCGGGACACCGACGATCGAGCCGACCTTGTAGTGGCGGATCCAGTCGGTGATCAGCTGCTGCGTCTCCGGGTCGGGGTGGGGGAGCCGCTCGGCGCCGTCGGGGGTCTGCACGGTGATGCTGCGCTGGTCCCAGAGGTATTGCCCGTAGTCGACCATGAACGGGCTGGTCAGGTCCTCGATCGGGAGCTTGAAGTCCTCCCGGTAGACCTTGGTGCGGATGCCGCGGCCGCCCGGCTTGGACATGTGCAGCCAGAAGTCGGTCAGGTCGAGCACGTCGACCAGCCCGGTGCTCAGCGAGTTGAGGATCTCGTCGGGGTCCAGCTCGCGCCCGGCGCGGCGGATCACGTCGCGGGCGGCCTCGGCGAGGCGTACCTGCTCCGAGAGCTCCTCACGCTCCAGGGCGAGCAGGATGGCGCGCTGGGCCTGGGCTGCGTGCCGGCTGAGCACCGCCCGCTTCTCCATGTCCGGTCGGCGGCCGTCGGTCGGCAGGTCGACCATGAGTGCCCCGCGCAGCCGGCCGAGCGTATCGCGCAGCGGCGCGAAGAGCAGGTCGTGCGGGTCCCAGGAGTTGGGGTGGGGACCGCGGGCGATGTCCGGGGTCCAGCCGAGGGCCTGGGAATCGGCGTCGCGGCGTTCGGCGGGCACGAACTTGAACGAGCCCCAGTCGTCGGCTCGGGCCAGCTCCTTGTCCAGCTGGGCCACCGGGGTGGCGATGCCGAGGCTCCCGCTGCGTACGGACTCAGGCCCGGAGACCACCGCGATGTGGATATGGTCATCGGGCCTGGCGATGCTGATCGAGGCCACCTCGAAACCCGCGAGCGCGGTCAGGCTGTCGGCGATCAGCTGGAGGTCGGAGAGATCCTCGCCGGGGGTGAGCAGACCACCGATCTCGGCCAGATCGGTCGTGATCGTGGTCATCGTCGTGGTGAGGTCGCTTCTGGCGCGTTTCCCGCCCAACGGTGGTGGGGCGAATCCCGGTGGCACCGTCAGTCGGTGACCGCCGGCGGGCTTGGGCGCTGGAGAAGTCATCAGGTCGATTATCCGGGAAGACCGTCCCGGGCGGTAGGTCAGACGTGGATAGTTCTTTGCATTCGTGATCCCGAGACGTTCATGTGACCACTCTTACAGGACGGTCAAGGGTTCGGTGATCGCCGAAGGACGGCCTTACACTCGGTGCCGTGGTCAACCTCACCAGCTCAGGTAGGCACGTGTCCCGACGCAAGGGTGGCGACGGCCGGCTCACCGCCGCCCTCGACCCCCACGACCAGGGTCCTCAGGACCACTGCGGGGTCTTCGGTGTGTGGGCGCCGGGCGAGGACGTCGCGAAGCTGACGTACTTCGGCCTGTACGCGCTGCAGCACCGTGGCCAGGAGTCGGCGGGTATCGCGGTCAGCAACGGACGCCAGATCCTCGTCTACAAGGACATGGGCCTGGTCAGCCAGGTCTTCGACGAGCCGACCCTGGAGTCGCTCAAGGGCCACGTCGCCATCGGCCACGCCCGCTACTCCACCACCGGCGCCTCGGTGTGGGAGAACGCGCAGCCGATCTTCAAGCCGACGCCGGACGGCTCCGTCGCCCTCGGCCACAACGGCAACCTGATCAACGTCGCCGAGATGCGTTCGGCCGTCGAGGCGCTGCCCGAGCACTCCGAGGGCCGCCACGCCCCGGTCTCGACCAACGACACCTCCCTGCTCACCGAGCTGCTCGCCTTCCACCCCGACTCCTCGCTGGAGGCGCGCGCGCTGGAGGTGCTGCCGACGATCAACGGCGCCTTCTCGCTGGTGTGGATGAACGAGGACACCCTGTTCGCCGCGCGTGACCCGCAGGGCATCCGCCCGCTGGTGCTCGGCCGCCTCGACCGCGGCTGGGTGATCGCCTCGGAGGACGCCGCGCTGGCCACCGTCGGCGCGAGCGTGGTCCGCGAGGTCGAGCCCGGCGAGATGATCATCATCGACGAGTCCGGCCTGCGCTCGGTGCGGTTCGCCGAGGCCGACCGCAAGGGCTGCGTCTTCGAGTACGTCTACCTGGCCCGCCCCGACGCCAACATCGCCGGCCGCAACGTCCACGAGTCCCGCGTCGAGATGGGCCGCGAGCTGGCTCGCGAGTTCCCGGTCGACGCCGACCTGGTCATCCCGGTGCCCGAGTCCGGCATCCCCGCCGCGACCGGCTACGCGCTGGAGAGCGGCCTGCCCTTCGGTCAGGCGTTCGTGAAGAACGGCTACGTGGGGCGTACCTTCATCCAGCCCTCCCAGACCCTGCGCCAGCTCGGCATCCGGCTCAAGCTGAACGTGCTCGAGCACATGGTGCGCGGCAAGAAGGTCGTCGTGGTCGACGACTCGATCGTGCGCGGCAACACCCAGCGCGCCCAGGTGCGGATGCTGCGTGAGGCAGGCGCCCTTGAGGTCCACGTGCGGATCTCGTCGCCGCCCGTCAAGTGGCCGTGCTTCTACGGCATCGACTTCGCCACCCGCGCCGAGCTGATCGCCAACGGCCTCTCCGTCGACGAGATCGCCGCCTCGGTCGGTGCGGACTCGCTCGGATACATCTCCCTCGACGGGATGATCTCGGCGACCCGCCAGGAGCGCACCGCGCTCTGCACCGCCTGCTTCACCGGCGAATACCCCGTAGAGCTGCCCGACGAGAGCATGCTCGGCAAGCACCTCCTCGAGGTCTCGCTGCAGTCCCCGACCGAGGGCAAGGCCCTTCCGGTCCTGAACAACCCGTGATCGGAGATCTTGACGTGACTCAGAGCCAGAACGCGTACGCCGCAGCAGGTGTCGACATCCACGCCGGCGACCGCGCCGTGGATCTGATGAAGGTCTGGATCGAGAAGTCCCGGCGCCCCGAGGTGCTCGGCGGGGTCGGTGGCTTCGCCGGTCTCTTCGACGCGAGTGCCCTGAAGGCGTACGAGCGCCCGCTGCTGGCCACCTCCACCGACGGTGTCGGCACCAAGGTCGCGATCGCGCAGGCGCTGGACAAGCACGACACGATCGGGTTCGACCTGGTCGGCATGGTCGTCGACGACCTGGTCGTCTGCGGCGCCGAGCCGCTGTTCATGACCGACTACATCGCCACCGGGAAGGTCGTCCCGGAGCGGGTCGCGGCGATCGTCAAGGGCATCGCTGAGGCCTGTGTCGAGGCCGGCTGCGCGCTGGTCGGCGGCGAGACCGCCGAGCACCCGGGGCTGCTCGCGGCCGATGAGTACGACGTGGCCGGCGCGGCCACGGGCGTCGTCGAGGCCGACAACCTGCTCGGCGCGAACCTGGTCAAGGAAGGCGACGTCGTCCTCGCGATGGAGGCCTCCGGCCTGCACTCCAACGGCTACTCCCTGGTCCGCCACGTGCTGCTCAACTCCGGCGCCTACACGCTCGACGCGCAGGTCGCCGAGTTCGGCCGTACGCTCGGCGAGGAGCTCCTCACCCCGACCCGCGTCTACGCCAAGGCGTGCCTGGACCTGGCCCGCGGGACCCGGACCCACGCCATGTCCCACGTCACCGGAGGCGGCCTCGCCGCCAACCTGGAGCGGGTCATGCCGCCGGAGCTCTCCGCGCGCATCGACCGCACCACCTGGACCCCCGCGCCCGTCTTCGACCTCGTACGTCGCACCGGCTCCGTGGCGCTGGAGGATCTGGAGATGACCCTCAACTGCGGCGTCGGCATGGTCGCGCTGATCGACCCCGAGGACGTCGACGAGGCTGTACGCATCCTCGCCGGCTACGACATCCGCTCTTGGGCCGCCGGTGAGGTCACCGCCACCCCCGGCGGCAAGGTCGAGCTGACCGGCTCCTACGCCGGCTGGTGATCGCGTAGGAATACCCGGTTAACCGGGTATTCCTGCACTTCTCAGGCATTGCAACGCCTGAGAAGTGCAGGTTTCACCGGTTAACCGGGTATTCCGTCCCGCCGACGATCAGCGCTTGAAGACCTGCACGACCGACGGCCGCGGACCCGCGAACTCACCGACGGCGGCCTCGCCCTCCACGTAGTCGGGGAACAGCGAGCGCTGGTCGTCCCAGGAGCCATCCTCGCCCGGGTGCTGGACGGCGACGAAGACCGAGCCGTCGCGGTCGTGGATGACCGGACCGCAGGTCTCGGCGTCGCGAGGCACCGACAGGAACTGCTGGACCTTTCCTCGCTCGCGTCCCTCCAGCGGGACCTTGAACAGTCCGTCGCACTTCTGGATGGTGCTCGGTGCGCCGTCCGTGGAGATCCACAGGTTGCCCTCGGAGTCGAAGGCGAGGTTGTCGGGGCAGGAGATCGGCGAGACCTTGTCGGCCGGGTAGCCGGCGAAGTAGGTCGACTTGTTGGTCGCCGGGTCCCCGGCGACGAGGAGCAGCGACCAGGTGAACGTGCCGGCGGCCGCGTCACCGCGGGCCTCGGTGATCTCGACGATGTGGCCGTCACGGTTGGTGTTGCGCGGGTTGGGCTCGGTGGCCGACTCCTTGCCCACCTTGCCGCGGTCGGTGTTGTTGGTGCAGGCCACGTACACCTTGCCGGTCTTCGGCGACGGCTCCACGTCCTCGCAGCGGTCCATCTTGGTCGCGTTGACCTGATCGGCAGCCAGGCGGGTGTAGACGAGCACGTCGGCCACGGTCATGCCCGGGACCCGGCTCGCGCCGTTCAGAACCAGCGGCACCCACTGGCCGTACCCGTCGAACTTGCCGTCGGCCGGCAGCGTGCCCGAGCCGTCGATCTCGGCCGGGGCCGAGTCGCCGAAGAGGCGCGCGACGTAGAGGTCGCCCTCGGTGAGCAGGTCGAGGTTCGCGGCGCGGTTGCGCGGGTCGTACTTGCCCTTGGAGACGAACTTGTAGAGGTAGTCGAACCGCTCGTCATCGCCCATGTAGGCGACGGCGTGACCGGACTTGGAGATCGTGACGTTGGCGCCCTCGTGCTTGAAACGGCCGAGGTTGGTGTGCTTGCGCGGCGTCGAGGTCGGGTCGGTGGGGTCGATCTCCACGATGTAGCCGAACCGGTTCGGCTCGTTCTCGTAGCCCGCCTTGCGGGCGTCCCAGCGGTCCTCGACCGTCTCGAAGCCGTACGTCGTCTTCTCCCCGTTCGCGAGACCGTAGCGCTTGTCGCCGGCGCTGGTCCCGGCGGTCAGGAAGTAGCCGTTGAAGTTCTCCTCGCCGGTGACGATCGTGCCCCACGGGGTGGTGCCGCCGGCGCAGTTGCCGACCATGCCGGAGATCGTCTTGCCGGTCGGGTCGTCGACCGTCTTGAGCAGGTCGGATCCAGCGGCCGGTCCGGTGGCGGTGAAGGTCGTGGTGGCGGTGATCCGGCGGTTCTTGGGGGCACCCTGGACGTACGTCCACTTCTTGCCCTTGCGGGAGCGCTCCAGCTCCACGATCGAGAAGCCGTGAGCGGCCATGGCGATCTTCACGGCCTCAGTGGCGTCGAGGTCCGGCGGGAACATGATGCCGGCGTTGACGTACTCGTGGTTGTTGCAGAGCAGCGCCTTGGTGCCGGCGTTGTTGGTGACGATGATGTCGAGGTAGTCGGCGTTGTAGCCGAAGGCGAGCTCCTGCTTCGCGGCGGTCTGCGCGGAGGCGTCGAAAGGCTCGCCGCCAGCCAGGATCGGGTCGCCCCAACGCACGATCGGTTCCCAGGTGTAGCCGCGGGGCACGACGAACTTGTCGGTCTCGGCCGGCACCGGGGCGATCGGCGCGAACGGCAGGTTGCCGGGACGGCCGTGACCGTGGCCAGGCTTGGTCTGGAGGCCGCCTGCGGTCGCCGGAGCGGTCGCGGCGGCCGCGGCGGCGGGGGAGGCCGCGCCCAGCGCGATCGCTCCCGCGCCGATGCCGGCGAACCCGAGCATCTTGCGGCGGCTGAACACGGATCCCGCGATGTCGCGGAAGTACTCGTTGTCGGAGGTGTTGGGGGCGGGCTTGGCGCAAGCGCTGTCGCACTTGAGGGCGCAGGTCACCGCGCTGCGCTTGCCGCGCGTGTGTCCAGCCATGGGAAGCAGGGACAACATGGAGCGCCGGCCGTCGGTGACGGCGGGCGCAGCCTCGTCGCTGCACGAGGGACAGGCGGTGTCGGTCTGGATGTCGCTCAGTTCGGTCACTGCATTTCCGTTCAAGACGCGTTGTTGTCAGGTCTCCCAAGAATCGGAAGGGAGGCTATGCGCGGCGAGACAACCGTCCGACCCCTCAATCTGTCGTCCGGATGAACGGCGAATGACGAGTCGTCAGGCTCAGATTCGTGTGACCTCAGTAACATTCGCTCCTAGCGAACGGATTTTCGACACCCCGGCGTGCGGATTCTTGGCATGAACCGGTAGCGTTATCCCTACGAGAAACCTGTGAACAGCCCGGGACTATCCCGGCCAAGTGCGACGAGGGGGCTGGACCCTATGGGGCGCGGCCGAGCGAAAGCCAAGCAGACGAAGGTCGCACGCGACCTGAAGTACCGGACCTATGAGACGGACTTCGGGGCCCTTGCGCGCGAACTTCACGGTGATGAAGACACCAGTCAGAAGTCCGATCCGAAGCCGGACGACTACGACGACTGGTCGGACTACGACGCGGGATCCTCGCGCGACTAGGGTTTGTCGGCCAACGGCGGCAACGTCTTGGTCGACATCCCCTCAGACTGATCGGCTGATCACTACTTCCCCGTGAGTGCCGTAGCCGGGTAGCCGGCCGCCGTGAGGCGTGCCGTCGAAGGCGACGTGCAACCACTCGTCCCCCACCGGGATCAGAGTGGGCCACGGAAGGTTCGTGACGTACGCCGATCGGAGCTCTGCGACCTCGTTGAGGTCCAGGTCGAAGATCGGGTAGCGAGCACGGACGCGACGCGGGTTGTCGCGTCCGTCGCTGGCGCCGACGACGACTGTGCCGCCCAGCGGGACAAGCGTGGTGCCCTCGGTGGCTGTCCGGTCGGTTCGCGCTGCCCGGAGGCTGAGCGCGTCCAGGCTTGGTCCGCTGGCGAGCACCGTATGGAAGTCGAAGTACTTCCTGGCGCTGACGTAGCCGACCAGCCACTGGTCGTCACGGCGTACGACATGGGGATCCCAGACGCCGACCGACATGAGCCCGTCCGTCGGCAGCGCGAGCGGGGTCGAGTCGAGGACGTGCTCGCCTCGGGTCAGGTCCGCGCGTGAGCGGGCGATCGTGACCCCGACCGGGCTCCACGGTTTGCTGGGGTCGGTCTTGTCCGGAGCCTTGAAACCACCCCACGTGCTCGTCGTGACCAGCCATTCGTCGCCGTCGCGCACGAGGTGGGTGGCGTGGTCGCCGTAGACGAGCCCGTCCCGGAGAAAGTAGAGCGCCCCGCGATGGACGAGGTCGTACGTCACCGGGTCGAGCGCCCACACCGACGTGTGCGCCGTGGGGAAGAAGCCCGGGCCGGCACTGGTGGCGGTGAGCAGCAAGGTGCCGTCGTCTTCGCGGAACGGCGAGCCGTCGGCGTACGTCACCACCCGGATGTCACGTAGGCCGAGCTGTCCGAAGGCGCCGCTGCGTACGTCCTCGGCGGAGCCCTCGTGGCCGGTGTTCAGGCCGGCGAGCCACGACTCGTCACGCGGCTCGATCCCGACCTCGGTGAGATCGACCCGTGCTCGGGCCACCCACACGCCGCCCTCATAGGTCAGCGCGGTCAGCATCGTGCCCGTCAGCGTCAGCGCGAACCGTCCGACCCCACGTCCGACCCGGCCGTGGCGCCGACTCGCGTGAGAGGTACGCCCTGACCCGGTCGCCACCGCCAGCGACACCCGCCGCCCGTTGTAGAACCCGGTGAGCACGTCCCCACCCGAGGTGAAGCTCAGCGAGACCGGGCCGTCACACGCCGCCTCGATCGCGGCGTTGGCCGCGGGCCGGGGGAAGGTGCTGGACTCGACCGCGATCGTGACGGGGCGCTGGCGACGTACGATCTTGAATTCGGGGAACATCGGCTCCAGTCTTCCGGGCGCGTGGGCACCGCCCTAACGCAGCCCCCGGACATATGCGGTGGCCCGGCGCAGGTCGTGGAGCCGCGCCTCCCAGGTGATGCCGAGGAAGAGCAGCAGGAGTCCGGCCGCTCCGAGCACCCACCACTGCTGCAGCGCCTGCGCCGACGGCATCTGCGCCAGGGCCAGGACAGAGGCGACCAGGGCGCCACCGACCAGAGGTGCTGCCCAGCGCAGCCAGGCGCCGCCGAGGATGAAGACCAGGCAGGCGATGCCGAGCACTGCGGTCCGCGTCGAGACCGGGTCCTGGAGGGCTGCCGGGACGGACGGGATGAGCGCGAGGAAGACGCCCGGCCCGAGCACCGGCAGCGAGGCGACGTCTCTGTCGAGGCGGAGCTTGACCACGCCGAAGACGACCAGCGCGATCGCGGGCGGCAGGGTGTAGTACTCCCAGGTCGTGACCGAGGTGTCGGCCAGCCGGATCCACAGCGCGATGGTGGCCAGGCTGGCACCGGCCCACCCCAGCCAGCGACGCTCGTGGTGGGCGATCGCGTGCGCGGAGACGGCGGCTCCGGCCAGGGTCAGCAGGATGCTCAACCAGGGCAGATCGACTCCGCGAGATCCGACCGCGGTCGGCCCGTCCGGGGTCAGGACGATCGTGGGTCCAAGGCTGACCGTGCCGACGACGATCGTGACGACCGCGGCGACTGCGGCGGTGATCTCGGCCGAGGGCAGCAGCCGGAAGATGGTGACGACGGTCAGGATGACGATGATCCCGGCCGCGGCGTACGGCTGGGGGATGTCGCTGAGGTTGGCGAACATCCAGCAGAACGCGGTCAGCGTGATGATCCAGTAGGGCGCGGTGACGGCCTTGGTCTGCAGCTCCTGGGTGAGCCGGTCGACGGCGACCGCCGCGGCGGTGAGCACCCCGGCCACGACCAGTGCCAGCAGTTCGTTGGTGAAGGCGGCGCCGAGCGATCCCAGACCGAGCAGACCGGCGACCGTGAGCCGTGGCCCGGACTGCTGCGGTTCGTGTCGCAGGATCGTCGCGATGCACATGACGCCGGCGATCAGCAGGAGGATCGCCAGCCAGTCGGTGTCGAGCGCCCCGGCCTCGAAGGCACCCAGGCCGATCGACACCGCGGCACCGGTGGCGGCCGCGGCCTCGATGGCGGGGCTGCGGCGTACGAGAACGATGACGCCCATCGCCACGACGACCACCACAGCGGTGTAGGGACGCTCGATGTCGGCCAGCCGGGCCGCCTGCCACACGGTGGCGGTCAGGGCGAGGATCCAGTAGGCGGTCGCGACCTCCCTGGTCGTGCCCGACTGGACGCGGTCGACGACGAGGCCCAGGGCGGTGAGGATGAGGGTCACGACCAGCGCGAGCACGTCGTTGGAGAGGACCGCTGCCGTGGCCGCGCCGAGCCCGACGGTGCCTGCCACGGCCAGCGCGGGAGGCTGGCGGTGGTGCAGGCCGATGGCCGCGGCGAGGATGGTCGCGATGGTCAGTAGGACCGCCGCCCAGGTCACGTCGACCGCGCCGATCCCGATCGAGATCGCGGCGCAGGCCACGGCCGCCCACCAACCCGATCCCCGGAAGCGGAAGAGCGTGATCAGCCCGAGGACCGTGACGATCACGCACGCGGCCCACTGCCGCTCCACGTCGATCAGCGGCGCGAGCGACCACAGACCGAGGGTGAGCGTCGCGACGGAATAGCTGGCGACGACCTCGCGGTCGGCGCCGAGCAGACCCTGACCCGCGTACGCAGCCACCGCCGCCAGCGCGAGCGCGACGACCACGGTGAGCAGGTCGCTGGGCAGCGCCGCGCCGAGGGCGACCAGCCCGAAGATGCCGGCGGCGAGGAGCCGTGGCCACCGCTCCGCCCACCAGGCCAGCGCGACGGCGACACCGAGCAGCAGCAGCGCCGGGAACAGCAGCGGGGCGCCGTAGCAGGCCGCCGTGATCGCGAATCCGGTGACGCCGCCGGAGAAGGTGATCCAGCCGACCGTGGGCCGGTAGGTGCGGAACGCGGGCGGGTTGGAGCGGTAGAACCAGGCGGTCCCGAGGGCGAGGATCGCGAGCATCGCCGGCAGCGTCAGCCAGCCCGGCAGCAACGACTCCGGACCGGTGACCGGGGAGAACGCGGACTCGGTCCAGGGCACGGCCGCGAGCCGGACGGCGGCCGAGACCGCCAGGATGAGGACGGCGATGCCCAGGCCCACGGCGTACGGCGTCAACGCGGCGGCTGCCCAGCGCCAGGGCCTGGGGAGCGCGACGAGCGCGCCGGCGGCGATCAGGGTGACCACCACGGCCACGACCGTGAGGGTGACCGCACCGTCATCGAGAGCGGGCTGGGTGAAGGTGTAGGCGGCGATCAGGAGAGACACCCCGACCATCGCGACCTTCGCGTCCTTGGGCAGCGGGAACAGCAGCGCCACGACCGTCAGCACCGCGGCGGCGCCGAGCAGCAGCGGCAGGGTGCCGCCCCGCAGCAGCTCGGAGCCGGTCAGGGCGGGATCGGCAAGGCCTCGGACGAGCAGCATCAACCAGAAAGCCGCCATCACGACCATCGAGCCGAGGGTCAGCGCCTGCAGGTCGGTCTTGCTCGCCACGATCACCACGAGGAGGGCGATGACCGCTGCGATCAGCGGGAACCAGATCAGGTCGGAGATGAGCTCGAGACCGATCAGGGCGGTGAGTACGCCGCCGGCGGCCGCCACCTGTGGCCCGATCACCGCGGTGAGCTTCTCGCTACGCGCGCCGATCAGGGACATCGCGGTGCCGGCCAGGAAGACGACCACGCCGACGATGACCAGGAAGCCCCGGTCCCAGTCGACTCCGTCGAGCCAACCGGCGTACTTCATGCCGGCTATGTCCAGGGCTAGCAGTCCCAGCGCGAGCGTCCAGACGCCTTCGGTGCCGGCACGCAGCTCGAGATGCATCAGCACCGCGCCACCGATCGTGAAGAGCGCGGTGAAGACGAGCAGCATCGTGGTGCGGCCGCCGACGCCCATCGTGGCCCAGGCGACCGCGAGGAAGATGACGCCAGCGACCAGCAGGAAGAGCACGCCGACGCCGACCAGGATCAGCGGCACCGTGATCGGTGCCCGCCGGGCGACCGGAGCACCGGGGAACGGCGCCGGTCCGGCCACGGCGGTCGCGGCCGGGTCCGCGAGCGGTGTGGCCTCGGGCTCGGGCTGGATCTGCGGCGGCGCCGCGGGCGGAGCGGAGACCGGCAGGGGAGCGGGCGGCGGGGTCCGGTGCGCGGCTCGGCTCGCCTCCTCCCGGATCGAGCGCAACCGCGTCATGAGTACGTCGGCCCGCAGCAGGGTGCCGTAGAGCTCTTGCGCGACGGCGTTCTCCAGCGGGAGCCCGCAGTGCGGGCAGGGGCTGGTGCCGGGCTCGAAGGCCTCCCGGCAGTCGGGGCAGCGACCAGGATCGGCGTACTTCACAGCCCACCATCCTTGCGTAGATCCGCCGATGCGCGTGCGGGAAACGCAGGGTGTGCGCTGAGACTTGATCCAGAATGACAACCGGCTTCGACCCATAACTGCAGGTCGAAGCCGGTTGTTGCTTGTGGGCAGGGGCGGGGTCGAACCGCCGACCTATCACTTTTCAGGCGATCGCTCGTACCAACTGAGCTACCTGCCCAAGCGAGGTGAAACATTACCGGAAGCTCCCGCGACGTTCCGAATCGGGACCCGACACCGGACGTACGGCCTCGCTTTGGCGGCCTCGGACGCAGACCTCTAGGATGTGCCCGCAGGCCCCCTTCGTCTAGCGGCCCAGGACCCCGCCCTTTCACGGCGGTAGCGCCGGTTCGAATCCGGTAGGGGGTACACAGTCTTTCCATGTCTCGAGTCTCACGGCGCGACGGCCCGGCCGGCATCCGCACGGATACTCATATCCGGGACGCACCGGGTCGCGCGGATGCAACACTTCCGACTGTGAGTGCGTGGACGTCGCCAGCGGCGATCGAGGTCGAGAGCCGGCTCTTCAGGGCGCTGGCGGTGTTGCGCGTGGTCGTGCTCATCAACGCGATCGCGCTGACCATCTACCGCGCCGCCAACTTCGACCCGCCCGCGGCCGCGCTGATCTGTGCGCTGGTCATGGTGGGGTGGACGGCCTTCGCCCTCTGGGCGTACGCAGCACCCGCCCGCCGCACGGCGGTGCTCGTCGGCGCAGACCTGGCGATCGCGCTCGGGCTCCTGCTCGTGACCCCGCTGGTGAAGGGGCCGGGGTTCCAGGCGAGCGTGCCGGGTTTCTGGGTGAGCGGCGCGCTGCTCGCGTGCGCGATCCACTACCGCTGGATCGGCGGGCTGCTGGCCGGGGTGGCGCTGGCGAGCGTCGACCTGGTGCTGCGGCAGGAGATCGACCAGTCGATCTACGGGAACGCGTTCCTGCTGGTCATCGGGGGCCCGGTGGTCGGCTACATGTGCGAGTCGGTGCAGCGGATGGCGCTGGAGCGGGACGAGGCGCAGCGCGCGGCCGCGCGGGCGGAGGAGCGAGCCCGGCTCGCCCGGGCCGTCCACGACGGGGTGCTCCAGGTCCTGGCCCTGGTCCAGCGCCGCGGCGGCGAGCTGGGTGGTGACGCGGCCGAGCTGGGCAGGCTGGCGGGGGAGCAGGAGCGGGAGCTGCGAGCGCTGATCCGCGGCGAACAGCCCGGCCGGGACCCGGCCGTCGGGATGGTCGACCTCGCCGCCGCTCTCGCCGAGCTCGAGACCGGCACCGTGACCGTCTCCGGTCCCGCGACCGCCGTCGAGATGCCCGCACGCCCGGCCGAGGAGATCGTCGCGGCGACCCGCGCGGCGCTCGACAACGTACGTCGCCACGTCGGCGAGGACGCCCGTGCCTGGGTGCTCCTGCAGGCCTTCCCCGACCATGTCGAGGTCTCGGTGCGTGACGACGGGCCGGGCATCGCGGCCGGCCGGGTCGTCGAGGCCGGGGCGCAGGGCAGGCTCGGCATCAGCGAGTCGATCCGTGGCCGGATCGAGGACCTCGGCGGCAAGGCAGAACTGATCACCGGAGCAACCGGGACCGAGTGGGAGCTCACGGTCCCTCGAACAGGAGTGCATGCATGAGCAGAGTGATGGTCGTCGACGACCACCCGATGTGGCGCGACGCGGTGGAGCGCGACCTGATCGGCGCGGGCTTCGAGGTAGTGGCCACCGCCAGCACCGGCCGTGAGGCGATCACCCGGTTCGCCGCGACCCGGCCGGAGGTGGTGGTGCTCGACCTGCACATCCCCGAGCCCGATGGTGTCCAGGTCACCACCGAGATCATTGCGCTGCACCCGATGGCGAAGGTCCTCATCCTGTCCGCCTCCGGCGAGCAGAACGACGTGCTCGCCGCGGTCAAGGCCGGCGCGACCGGCTACCTGGTCAAGTCCGCCTCCCGCGACGAGCTCCTGGAGGCCGTACGCCGCGTCGCGGCCGGTGATCCGGTCTTCACCCCCGGCCTCGCCGGCCTGGTCCTTGGCGAGTTCCAGCACAGCGCCGCCACCGAGGTGCGCGGTGACAAGCCCATGCTCACCGACCGCGAGACCGAGATCCTCAAGCTCGTCGCCAAGGGCTTGAGCTACCGCCAGATCGCCGACCGCCTCGTGCTCTCTCATCGCACGGTGCAGAACCACGTACAGAACACCCTGCGCAAGCTCCAGATGCACAACCGCGTCGAGCTCACCCGCTACGCCATCGAGCAGGGCCTGGACGCCGACTGACCCCCTCGTCCAAATAGGCGGAGCAGTACCCGGCATGGGAGAGAATCGAGAGGTGGTCTCGCTTCTCTACCTTCACGGCGTCGGCAACGGCGACCCCCGCGACGCCTGGCGCCGCGCGCTGGACAACGCGCTGCAGGATGCCGGCTACCCGGGGCTCGACGAGGTCGAGGTGATCGCTCCGAAATATCCCGACGTGCTCCGCACCGTTGACGGCGACAAGACCATCAAGATCCCGCCGGTCACTACGCCGAGGCTGAGTGCCGCCGACCAGCGGGACGTACGCCGCCGGGTGGAGCGCGCGACCGCCGAGCTCGAGTCGATCCTCGGCGAACCCGTGCCCGCCTCGCCGGTCGGCGTCACCGACTCGCTGGCGCCGATCGTGCTGCGCGTGCTCCGCCAGGCCCACAACTACGTGACCAAGCCCGGCATCCGGGCACGTACGCTGCGGATGGTCCTCGATGAGCTCCCCGAGGAGGGCGAGATCGTCATCGTCGGCCACAGTCTCGGCTCGATCATCGCGATCGACCTGCTGCGCCGGCTCCCGCCGAAGCTGACGGTCACCGGGCTGGTGACGATCGGCAGCCCGGCCGCCCACCCGAACCTCCACGAGGACTCCGACCGCCTCGAGATGAAGTTGCCGGTCGACCACGTCGGCTGGTGGGTCAACGTCTGGAGCAACGGCGACGCGGTGACCGGCTTGCGCGGCATCTGGCGCCACTTCCCGTGGGCGCTCGACCTCCAGGTCGGGCTCGGCCTCGACCACCGCACCACCACCTACCTCCGTTCCAAGCCGGTCGCCACCGCGATCGGGCGCGGCCTGTTCGGCTCCCTCACCAAGGAGCTCGCGATCGTCGAGGGCACCCCCGACGTCGCCCTGAACTCGCTCGAGGTCCGCCTGGCCCTGTGGCTCGCCTACGCCCAGTTCCTGCGCGACCACCTCAAGGGCGCCACCCAGGAGCGCTTCGGCGCCGCTCTGCGTGTCGTCCAGCACGAGGTGCTGGAGCGGTTGATCGAGAACTACCGGACCGACGGCGTACGCATCCCCCAACAGCTCCTCGACCTGCGCGTCTCACCGACAGGGCTGATTCCGGAGGGTCCCAGCGACCGAGACCTGCCCCGGCCGAAGCCGCTGACCCAGCTCTCCAAGGAGGAGGCCGTCCTCGCCCTGGTGGCGCTGGCGACCGCCAACCCGGTGCGGCCCTATGAGATCGACGTCCCCGACGACGTACGCCGCCAGGCATTCCACGACCTGACGGTCTGGATGGGGCTCGGGGGCGGGCTCGGCGAGAACCTGCACATCGCCATGCAGTCCGCCTCGAAGGCCGTCTACCCGGTCGACCAGTGGAAGCTGTGGGTCGGCATCGGGATCGGCGCCGCCGTGCTGGTCGCAGGTCCGATCGGGCTCGCGCTGGCCGCCCCCGCCGGGCTGGCCGGGGGAGCGGCGATCATCGGCGCCCTCTCCGCCTTCGGCCCCGGCGGGATGGTCGGCGGACTCGTCACCGCGGGTGCGATCACCACCACCGGCGCCGGCACGATCGCCGCCACCCTCGTCTCCAGCTCGTCCACCGCCGAGGACGTCGAGGTCACCGTCATCCAGCTCCTCACCGCCGCGATCCTGCGCTCCCGCGAAGGCCTCGAGCAGGACCTCGGCGTCTGGCTCGCGATGTCCGAGATCCAGCGTCAGACCGGGCGCGAGGTCGCCCGGCTCGCGGCCTACAGCGACGAGAAGGCCCCAGGTGTCGAGGCCCTCCGACGCAAGGCCCGTGCGGCCGAACGGGCCATGGCCTACATGGTCAAGAACCGGCTCGTCGAGGGCCTCACCGACGAGGAGCCGAAGGGCGAAGAGGCCTTCGAGGAGTAGGACCCCTCCCCGATTGTGAATCCCCCGCACCCATGGGCTATGTTTTTCCCGTTGCCGCACACAGCGGAAACAAACAAGGCCCTGTAGCGCAGTTGGTTAGCGCGCCGCCCTGTCACGGCGGAGGTCGCGAGTTCAAGTCTCGTCAGGGTCGCGGAACGAATCGAAGAGGACGTGTGTCGCAGAAATGCGACCACGTCCTCTTCGTTATTTCCATGGCGGCCTCCGGCCGCGGCGGGGGATATCCCCCGCACCCCCTTAGGTTCTTCGGGGGAGCGTTCGCTCTTGATGTGGCGGATCTCGTGGTGATCCTTCGTCTTGCGCTGGCTTGGCGCTGTGGCTGAAGGGTCTTGTTTCTTCGCGTGTGACTTGTGGGTCGGGTGTTGTTCCCGGAGCAGGGGACACGCCGGGGTGTGGCGAGCGCGGCGGGTGTCGAGCGTGGGAGGGTGGTCGTCCTGCTTCGGCAGGAGTCTCGGGCCGGAGATCCTCGATCTCACCCCCGGTTCGGGCCGTTCGTCCCTGTGGGATATAAGCCGATTTGGCGGTAACGTGCGGGCTGCTGTCCTCTCGTGAGAGGATTCTGCCGCTTGTGTCGACGTCGCAATTCGGCAGGGCACGGGGGAACGACTAAGACGTTCGGTATTCAGGAGGCAACACCACCATGTCGTCGTACTACCCGCATCGGCCGCCCCATGCGGCGAGTGCGGACGAGCTTGCGTCACGGATGCAGACGAACGGTGCCTACCGCACCCCGGCCGCCCCCGCGCAGCAGCAGCCCCCCGCCCTTGGTTGGGACCAGCGTCCGCAGCAGTCCCAGGCCCAGCCGCAGTACCAGGAGCCGGCGATCCAGCAGCCGGCCGTGATGGCGCAGACCACCGGCACGCACTGGCCGCAGTTCGTCAACAACAACCGCCTCATCGGCGCGCTCGTTGCCGGCTTCGGTGCCACCCAGCTCGCCACGATGTTCGGCTACTGGATCTACGGCCTCGGCATCATGGAGGGCCCGCTGGACTTCGCGTTCTTCAACGGCGTCATCCTGACCCCGAACGCCACCGCCAACGAGGCCGGCTTCGCCGTCTCGCAGTGGTTCGCCGGTATGGGCTTCCACTACTTCAACGGCATGGTCTTCGCGCTCGCCTACGCTCTGGTGATCTTCCCGTGGCTCGGCAAGACCCACACCACCTCGAGCAACCTCGCGCGCTCGCTCGGCATGGGTATGTTCCTCGCCACCGCTTCCTGCGGTTGGTGGATCCCGGCCCTGCACCCGGAGGATGTCATCGGCATCGACCCGGGCTTCTTCTCGATCAACCTCGGGTGGGGCACCGTCCTGGGTGTCTACCTGTGGCACCTCGTCTGGGCGGTCGCGCTCGGTCTGTTCTTCAACCCGCAGGACTGAACCCGCTTCACGCACGAGAGCCCCAGCCGATCGGCTGGGGCTCTCGTCGTAGGTAGAAGCAGATCTCGTACGCCGCGGCCGACTACTCAGGCCAGGCGTCGAAGACCTGGCCACCGTTGGTGGTCAGGTGGTTGTGCAGCTGCTCGCCGGCAGCGGCGTCGCGCAGCGTACGAAGTACGAGGCGGCGCCGGTCGGACGGGTTGGCCGTCGGCGGTCCCGGGGTCAGCGCCATGGTCTCGGTGACCCGGTCGGCCAGGAGCCGCAGGTGGCTGCGCTCGCCACCGGCGTAGATGACGTGGGTGTGCTCCAGCGGGGAGGCCCACAGGATGTTGCCCTCGACGACGATCAGGCGTGACTCGGTGGCCATCACCTTCATCTCGACGTCGGTCATGTTCTGGAGCATGTCGGCCCCGGCAAGGATCGACTCACCCTCGTGCAGGAAGGCGGGCAGCGCGTGGGCGAGGTTGGCCTCGATCAGCGCGGCCTCCTCGCGGGCACGCTGCTGGGCCCCCTGCTGGCCGACGTACGGGCCGTTGCCGACGGTGCGCTGTGCACCCGTGTTCGGCGCCTGGCCGTAGGAGCCGGTGTTGGTGCCGTACGGACCCTGGTTGGGGTAGTAGGAGCCGGTGTTCGGGTAGGAGCCCGGGTTCGGGTAGGAGCCCGGAGCCGGCGCGACTCCGTAGCTGTTCGGGGAGGGCTGACCGTAGGGGTTCCCGGTGCCGTATTCGCCACCCCAGCTGGCGTCGACGTTCACCTGCGCGCCGGCGGCTCGCGCGGCGTAGTCGAGGGTCGGGAAGAAGTCGTGGAAGGCGTCCTTGTCCCGGATCTTCATCGTCGTGGAGTAGGACGATCCGGGGACCAGCGCCTCGATGATGAAGTCGCCCAGGCTGGGGGGCGGCGGAACGCCGATGAAGGTGAGCACGGCCAGGTTGACGGAGAAGACGCGCTCGTGGAACTCGAACATCACCCGGCGGTCGGTCAGGAAGGCGTGACCCGACGCGTTTCCCTCGTGGGGGAACTTGACCGCGACCCGGGCCCACTGGACCTCACCAGGCTGCAGCAGGGACTTCACCAGAAGCCAGTCGCGGGTCTCCGACGCGATGGCTCGGCTGTTGGGATCATGCGCCATCCGTCGGTGGAAATCCTCCACCGGTCGGTGGCCCACGGTGATGGACGCCGAGGCCCTTTTCATTGAGCGCATGTTCGCAAACCCTAGCCCTTCCTCCCTCTAGTGTGGACAGTTTGTACCAGCAGGGTCGCGATGTTGTGGAATCCCCTGATGTAGATGACATCTCAACTCTGCGCGACCGGTCCAAGCACCTGCCTATTGACAGAAAACTGACAGGCCATCCGACCACCCTCTTCAGTGGGTATCCCTGACGACGGGGATCAGCGAGGGGATGGGGCTTGTGATGACTGGTTCGCCTGTGGCGGCGGCAAGAGAGACGACCGGCGTGCACTGGAGCGAGCTGCCGTGCGCGATCGAGGACGGCGATCTGTGGTTCGCCGCGACCAGCGTGGACGCGGACCGCGCCAAGGAGCTGTGTGGCACGTGTCCGCTGCAGCGCTCCTGCCTGCAGGGTGCGATCGCCCGGCAGGAGCCGCACGGGGTGTGGGGCGGCGAGGTCTTCTACGAGGGAATCGTCGTCGCTCGCAAGCGCACCCGCGGCCGCCCGCGCAACGGAGAGCTCCACCAGCGGGACCTGGAGCGCCAGGCTCGCGCAAATCTGCGGAAAAGTTCGTCGGTGGGAGCGGCGTAGCCTGTCACCCGGCAGAATGTCCTCTGTGGGGATTGAGATAAGCCCAGAGCGCTTCGACGAACTAGTGGAACAGGCGCTCGACGCCATTCCGGATGAGCTCGCCGCTCAGGTGCACAACCTCGTCGTGCTCGTCGAGGAGTGGCCGCCCGAGGGCGAGCCCCAAGACACCCTCGGTCTCTACGACGGCGTGGCGCTCACCGACCGCAATGACCTCTACGGCCTCACGCTGCCGGACCGGATCTTCATCTTCCGCCAGCCTCTCCAGCAGATGTGCATGGACGAGATCGACCTGGCCGCCGAGATCCGCATCACCGTCGTCCACGAGATCGCCCACCACTTCGGCATCGACGACGAGAAGCTCCACCAGCTCGGCTGGGCTTAGAGGTTCGATCCGATCAACCAGCCGAGGCTGACCGCGGCGGTCCCGACGGCGAGGGAGCCGAGGACGTTCAGCGCGGCCGACCGCCACTGGCCGTTCTCGGCCAGGCGGACGGTCTCGTAGGAGAAGGTCGAGAACGTCGTCAGGGCCCCGCAGAAGCCGGTGCCGGCCAGGGTGAGCACCCACCCGGGGAGTACGCCGCTCGCAGCTGCCCCGGCGAGCATGCCGAGCACGAGCGAGCCGATGGCGTTGACCGCCATCGTCCCCCACGGGAAGTCCGAGCGGGTCCACTCCCGGACGTACAGGTCGGTCAGGTAGCGCGCCGGCGCGCCGATCGCGCCGCCGAGCAGGACCAGGAGCGCGGTCACCGGTCCTCTCCTCGGCCCGGATCCGTGGCAGGGTCGGGATCGAGGTCGGGGTCGATGCCGTCGACCAGGACCTCTCGGCCGCTGTTCAGTACGACCACCCGGCCGAGGGTCAGCCCGAGCCAGGCGGCGCCGATCCCGGAGACCACCGAGGCGAGCAGGTAGAGCATCGCGAGAGCGGGCGCATGCCCGCCCAGGACGTACGTCTCGAGCTCGTAGGTCGAGAAGGTGGTGTAGCCACCGAGCACGCCGACCCCGAGGAAGGGGCGCAGGTAGCGGCCCCAGAACGGGACAGTGGACCACGGGCCCAGGATGAAGGCCATCAGCACGCCCAGCAACAGGCAGCCAGAGACGTTGGTCAGGAAGGTCGCCCACGGCCAGGAGTGGCCGCCGTGGGGGAGGGCGGTGGTCAGGCCCCAGCGAGCCAGTGAGCCGAGCGCTCCGCCGGCAGCGATGGGGGCGAGCAGGTCGCCATGCTCACGCAGCACGCGGACAGCGTACGGGTTCTAGCGGGCGTGACCGGTCATGTGGGCCGCGCTCCACCTGGTGGGGCGGCCGCCGGCGGCCTGGGTGAGGTATTCGCCGAGGAACCAGCGCTGGAAGGTGACCTGCTCGGGCGAGCGGGCCAGGACGAGCAGCCGCTCCTGGCGGCAGAACTCGTCGATGAGGTCGAGCATGTCGAGGAATCGGCGCATCGTCTCGGCCGCGGACCGCGGCATGCGTACGTGCAGGTCCGCCGTCTCCCGGTCGCGGCCCGAGCTCGACCCGATCACCCCGGAGAGCTGGCCGTGGCCGAGGCCGTCGAGGAGCTGGCGCTCCAGCGAGCCGAACAGGGCCGAGAGGCTCGCGGCGAGCGGGTAGTCGTTGGCGTGGGCGAGCGAAAGGAGGCGTACTTCGCGCCGCAGCTCCCGGAAGTGGTGCTGGAAGCCCCTGTAGAGGGCGAGAGGTACGCCGAGGATGCTGACCTCGACCGCCTCGGCGCCGAGGCGCTCGGGCTTCGGGGGAGCGCCGGGAGGTCCGGTGATCACGCCCTCGACGCCGTCACCCTCGTCGATCTCGGCCGCGGGGGTGAACCAGACGATCTTGCCGGACGCGTCGATGTCGGCGCCCCAGGCCTCCGAGACGCTGGCCACGATCGAGAGGCCGCGTCCGACCGTCAGCAGGACCTCGTCCTCGTCGTCGAGGGCGAGCGGGACCGGCAGCAGGGGCGGCTCGGTCGAGCCGTCACGGATCTCGACGCGGGGGTGGTCGACGGTGCCGCGCATCCGGATCGTGACCGGGGCGGTGCCGTGGAAGAGCGCGTTGGAGACGAGCTCGGAGACGCCGTACTCGGCGCAGTCCACGAGGTCGGTGCGCTCGATCTCCTCGCAGGCCGCTCGGACCCAGGCGCGGGCGTCCTGAACGGCGCGGGAACCGGTGCGGAGCAGGAGAGCTGGCCGGCTCAACGGCATGTTCTCCTCCTCCGATCTCGCGGGTCGGGATACACACGGTTCGTTGTGTGCTGTTCGTTGAAAGAATTTTCCGCACTTGAAGGTGTCTGATCCGGGCCATGGACCACTAGGGCCCAAGGTCCCGGTCGCCCTCACAGATTAAAGTCAAGGGGTTCTGACGGGGTAACGGACACGCGGTCGGAACGCATACTCGGCGGCCGTCCAGCGACTGTGACGAAGTAGTCGCGCCCGGGAATGAACAGATCCGCCGGGATGGTTCAGAATATGAGGTGGAACGTTCAAAAGATCTCGTTTGAGGTAGGGGATTAGTCAATGTCAGCGGACCAGGCAAAGCACCGGGTCGTCATCATCGGTTCCGGCTTCGGGGGTCTTTTCTCCGCGAAGGCGTTCAAGGGCCGCGACGACGTCGAGGTCACCTTGATCGCGAAGACGACCCATCACCTGTTCCAGCCGCTGCTCTACCAGGTGGCGACCGGGATCCTCTCGCAGGGCGAGATCGCCCCGCCGACCCGAGACATCCTGCACCGGCAGAAGAACGCCACGGTGCTGCTCGGCGAGGTGACCGAGATCGACACCGAGGCCAAGCAGGTCACGGCGCAGATCCTCAACCAGGAGATCAACGTCGAGTACGACTCGCTGATCGTCGCCGCCGGCGCCGGCCAGTCCTACTTCGGCAACGACCACTTCGCCGAGTTCGCCCCCGGCATGAAGTCGATCGACGACGCGCTCGAGCTGCGCGGGCGCATCTTCGGTGCCTTCGAGATCGCCGAGCTGACCGCCTCGCGCGGCGAGCCGATCGGCGACCTGCTCACCTTCGTCGTCGTGGGTGCCGGCCCGACCGGTGTGGAGATGGCCGGCCAGATCGCTGAGCTGTCCAACCGGGTGCTGAAGAACGACTTCACCCACATCTCCTCGGAGAAGGCGCGAGTCGTGCTCGTCGACGCGGCCCCGCAGGTGCTGCCGCCGTTCGGGGAGAAGCTCGGCGCCAAGGCGGAGCAGGCGCTGGAGAAGGCCGGTGTCGAGGTCGTCCTCGGTGCGATGGTCACTCACGTCGACGAGTTCGGCATCGAGATGAAGTTCAAGGACGGCAGGACCGAGCGGATCGGGTCGATCGCGAAGATCTGGGCCGCCGGCGTCCAGGCCTCTGAGCTGGGCAAGACGCTCTCGAAGCAGACCGGTGCCGAGCTCGACCGCGCCGGTCGGATCGCCGTCAACCCCGACCTGACCTTGCCGGATCACCCCGAGATCTTCGTGGTCGGCGACATGATCAGCCTCGACCACCTTCCCGGTGTCGCGCAGGTCGCGATCCAGGGCGGCAAGCACTCGGCCAAGACGATCAAGGCCCGTCTGAAGAACAAGCCCGAGCCCGGCAACTTCAAGTACTTCGACAAGGGCTCGATGGCCACCATCTCCCGCTTCAACGCGGTCCTGATGATGGGCAACTTCAGGCTGACCGGCATTCTCGCCTGGTTCGGCTGGCTGGTCGTCCACCTGGCCTACATGACCGGGTTCCGCAACCGGCTCACCGCGACGCTGCACTGGATGATGTCGTTCATCGGCAAGGACCGCTCCGAGCGCACCACCACCATGCAGCAGATCTTCGCCCGGGAGGCGCTCGAACGTGTCCCAGGCGGCATGGCCGCTCTCATCGACGACCCTGCCGAGGTCGCTCTGCAGGTCGAACGCCGCCGCAAGGAGCTCGAGGAGCAAGCCGCCGAGGAGTCGCGCCTGGCCGACTCCCACAGCGCCTCGTAGCCACTGCTTCCTGACCGACCCGCCGCAGACCGTGTCTGCGGCGGGTCGGTCCATTTCCGCCATCCAGGATCGGTGCTTGCTATTGTTCGCGGACACGGTGTCTCATTAAAGTGTTGGTGAGATGCCCGCGATCGGAGGAGGACGCGCGTGACTGAGGTGACCAAGAGCGTGGTCGAGACCACCGACGGGCTGACGCTCGCGGTCTACGAGCAGGGGCCGACCGATGCCGAGACCGTGGTGCTCGTCCACGGCTACCCCGACAACCACTCCGTCTGGGACGGGGTCGCCAAGGTGCTCGCCGAGCGATTCCACGTCGTCGCCTATGACGTACGCGGCACGGGGGAGTCGGGGGTTCCGGACTCGACCACCGGCTACCGCCTGGCGCAGCTCTCCGCGGACTTCAAGGCGGTCATCGACGCCGTCTCGCCCGACGCGCCGGTGCACGTCGCGGCGCACGACTGGGGCTCGATCCAGACCTGGGAGTCGGTGACCGACCCGGCCCTGGGCAGCCGGATCGCGACGTACGTCTCGATCTCGGGACCCGACCTCGGGATGGCGACCACGTGGCTGCGTGAGCGGTCGCACCCCAAGAGCTCGCTGCGGCAGCTGGCTCACTCCTGGTACGTCTTCGCCTTCCAGCTGCCGCTGCTGCCCGAGGCGATGGTGCGCTCGGGGCTGCTCGCCAAGTTCGTCGGTGGCGAGGAGCGGCCGACGAAGGACCAGGTCAACGGGGTCGAGCTCTACCGGGCCAACTTCCTCGGCAAGCTGCTCCGTCCGTCGGCGCGGTCGACGGACGTGCCGGTGCTGGTGATCGCCCCGCGTGACGACGCCTACGTGACCGTGCCGCTGCAGACCGAGGCACCCCGGGCGTACGCGACGTCCCTGGTCACCCAGGTCGTCGAGGGCGGCCACTGGGTGGTGGCCGCGGATCCGGAGCTGGTCGCGGGCGAGATCGCGGCCTTCATCGAGAAGGAGGGTGTGCGATGAGTAAAGAGACGAAGGAGAGCAAGCGCGGGCACGAGCCGGCCAAGGTGGCCCTCCATCCTCGGAACGTGAAGTTCGACTGGAGCAAGCTGCCGCTGGTGTGGATCCCGGGCGAGGTCTTCGCCTCCCACTACGTCAACGTGCTGCATCTGCTGCTGCCCGAGGGCGAGCGCTGGTTCGTCAAGGTGTTCTCCGAGATCCTGCCGTTGATCGAGGACGACCAGCTGCGCGAGGACGTGATCGGCTTCATCGGCCAGGAGGGCGTGCATGCCGCCGCCCACCAGGAGGTGCAGGACTACTTCACCGACAACGGTCTCGACGTACGTCCGTTCGCGGCCGAGATCGAGGCGCTGTTCCGCAAGATCCTGGGTGACCGCGACCTGACCGGCCGGGCCAAGGAGGAGTGGCTGATCGAGCGCGCCGCGATCATCGCGGGCCTCGAACACCTCACCGCCGTGCTCGGCAACTGGGTCCTCAACTCGCCCGCGCTCGACGCGGCCGGCGCCGACGAGACGATGCTCGACCTGCTGCGCTGGCACGGTGCCGAGGAGGTCGAGCACCGCAACGTCGCCTACGACGTCTTCCAGCATGTCGACGGGCGCTACCTCCGCCGGGTCCGCTCGTACCTGCTCGGCGGCACCGCCCTGCTAGTCCTGTGGTGGCGCGGCGCCGGCTACCTGATGAAGAACGACCCCACCGAGCCTGATCCGGCGAAGCGGCCGAGGGCAGGACTGTTCCAGCTGATCGACGCCGAGCGTCGTGGGCTGGTGCCGGGCGTCGTACGCATCGGGTGGGCGACCTGGAAGTTCTTCCTGCCCGACTACGACCCGTCCAAGGAGGGGTCGACCGCCCAGGCGGTGAGCTACCTGGCCAAGTCTCCGGCGGCGCTGCGCGCCGACGCCATCGCGGAGACGCACAACGTGGAGGGTAAGTGAGCAAGCCGGCGCACTACGCCGTCCCGGACATCCCCGAATCGCGGCTCTACCGGGGCTTCGAGGCGATCGTCGGGAGCTACTGGACCAAGGCCGCCTACCGATCCTGGCGGCGTCGCAAGCCGCTCGGCAGGATCGACCGCGACTTGTACGTACGCGTCAGCCGGATCGACGAGGAGGGCCTCGACGTCAAGGCGATCTGGTTCGAGCGTGAGGACGGCAGCGAGCTGCCGGCCTGGGACCCGGGGGCGCACGTCGACGTGGTGCTGCCCAGCGGCCGGCTGCGGCAGTACTCGCTCAACTCCGACCCCGACGACCTCTCCGCCTACCGGATCAGCGTGCGGCGGATCGAGCCGTCGGCCGGTGGGGGTCTCGGGTCCGTGGAGGCTCACCACCTCTCCGTCGGTGACCGGCTCGTGCTGAAGGGGCCGCGCAACGCCTTCCCGTTCGTCGACTCTCCCGCCGGCTATCTCTTCGTCGCCGGTGGCATCGGGATCACTCCGATCCTGCCGATGCTGCGCGACGTGGTGCGCCGGGGTGTGCCGTACGAGTTCGTCTACACGGGCCGCTCCCGCGAGACGATGCCGTTCCTCGCGGAGATCCGGGAGATCGTCGGCGACCACGAGATCCAGCTGTGGCCCGACGACGAGAGGGGCGTCCCCGATGCGGTCAAGATCATCTCGCTGGCACCGGAGGGCGCTGCGCTCTACTGCTGCGGGCCGATGCCGATGATCGACGCGATCCGCGCGCAGATCCCCGATCCGCAGATCGACACGCTGCACTACGAGCGGTTCTCCCCACCGCCGGTGCTCGGCGGCCGCCCGTTCCGGGTACGCCTCGAGGACTCCGACGTCGAGGTGGAGGTGGGCGCCGAGGAGTCGGCGCTGACCGCCGTCCGCCGGGTGCGACCGGCCCAGGCGTACTCCTGTCAGCAGGGGTTCTGCGGCACCTGCCGGGTGCGGGTGCTGGAGGGCGAGGTCGAGCACCGCGACCATGCGCTGGCCGACTACGAGCGCGAGGGCCACATGATCCTGTGCGTCTCGCGTGCAAAGGGGACCGTGGTGATCGACGGCTGACACCCGTCGTTCCGCGATAACGGTTTGTTCCGGCGGGCCGTGTGCTGGTCTGCTTGCGGCATGACAGCACTTGCCCTTCCCACGCTCGATCTCTACGACTCCTGGGCGGCGTCCGTCGCCGAATTCGGCGGGGCTCATGTCGACGGCGCCGCCATCGCCGACGAGGAGGCCGCCGACGTGAGCCGCGAGGCGTGCGAGCGGCTGGTGGCGAAGACCGCGCGGGACCGGAACCTCACGATCCCGCCGCCCGCCGGGCGGGTGCACGCCTCGTCCTTCTGGATCACCGACGACGGCCAGGTCGTCGGGTTCATCCAGCTCCGGCACGAGCTCAACGAGTTCCTGGAGAACGTCGGCGGGCACATCGGCTACTCGGTGCGGTCCTCGTCACGTCGCCAGGGGCATGCCCGGCGAGCGCTGGGTCTGGTCCTCGACGAGGCCCGGGCGCTGGGCCTCGAGCGCGTCCTGATCACCTGCGACGAGGACAACGGTGCCTCGGCGCGCACCATCGAGTCCCAGGGCGGCGAGCTCCAGGACGTCATCGACGCGGCTGCGTACGGCTACGGCCTCACCCGGCGCTATTGGGTCAAGCTGTGAGGGAAGAAGGTGTCGCCACCGAGGGGGAGGTGGAGTGGGCGCTGGCGGGCGATCCCGCCGCGCCTGCCGAGCTGGTCGAGGAGGTGCTGACGGCGCTGCGCACCACCGGACGTACGCCCGAGGTGGGTGTCGAGGTGCTGCGGGCTACTGCCTTCCGGCTCGTCTCCGAGGACAGGCTCGACGAGGTCGGCCGCGGCTGGCTGGAGCTCCTCGACGCCGTTCGAGCGCATCCGGATGCGAGGTTGGCCGACCTGCCGCCGGCACGCACGGACTGACCCGCGTCAGCTGGACAGGGAGCGGCGGCGACTCGCCAGGCTGGAGAGGCCCTGGGCCGCGGCCCGGACGATGGTCACGTGGGCCTCGGGGCGGAAGCGGCCCACCGGGCCGGTGACGCTGATCGCGGCGAGGGCCTTGTCGCCGCCCTCGGCGAGGACCGGGGCCGCGATGCACTGCAGGCCTGCGGCCGACTCCTCGCGCTCGAAGGCGACGCCGTTCTCGAGCACGGCGGCGAGCTGTCGCTCCAGCAGGCCGGGCGCCACGATCGTGTGAGGCGTACGCCGTTCGAGGGGACCGCTGAGGATCTCCTGCTGCGCCTCGGGGTCGGCGTAGGCGAGCAGGACCTTGCCGATCGCGGTGCAGTGGACCGGCATCCGGCCGCCCGGCCGGGAGGGTGACTTCGCCTGGCGGTGGCCGCCGATCTTGGCGACGTAGACGACGTCGTGGCCCTCGCGTACGCCCAGGTGGACGGTCTCGTGGGTGCGCTCGTAGAGGTCCTGGAGGAACGGCATCGCCAGCTCCAGGAGCGAGCGTTCGACCGAGGCCCGCATGCCGAGCTCGAAGAGGCCGCCGGAGAGGCGGTAGCCGAGGTTGGTGCGGTCCAGGAGGCGGTTGGTGACCAGGTCACCGGCGACGCGGTGGGCGGTCGCCTTGGGGAGTCCGGTGCGGCGTACGAGCTCGGCCAGCGAGAGCACCTGATCGTCGACCGTGAAGGCCCGCAGGATGGTCACCGCCTTGCCGAGCACGGTGTCGAGATCGGCAGGCTGGTGCGGCATGAGATCACCGTACCGGTCAGCGGGACGACTACCCCGCTTCTTTCGCCCAACTGCTGAGACCGTGGGGACATGAACGACGTGACCTCCCCGTCCGATGCTGCCGTCGATGCCGCGGCAGATCGGCTGCAGACCGCCTCGGCCACGGGCATCCCCGTGCCGCCGATGCGGGACCTGCTGGACGCGACCGACCTGAAGACGGCGTACGCGATCCAGGAGCGCCTCACCGCCGCCCGGCTCGCGGGCGGGGCGAAGATCGTGGGCCGCAAGATCGGGCTCACCTCGAAGGCGGTGCAGGAGCAGATCGGCGTGGACACCCCCGACTTCGGCGTGCTCTTCGACGACATGGCGTACGCGGACGGGGGAGTGCTCCCCGCCGACGCGATCCTGCAGCCGCGCGCCGAGGCCGAGATCGCCTTCGTGCTCGCCGCCGACCTGGCCGACGGTGACCTCTCCTACGACCAGGTCCATGAGGCCATCGACTACGCCGTCGCCGCGATCGAGATCTGCGGCAGCCGGATCGCCGACTGGAAGATCGCCTTCGGCGACACCGTCGCGGACAACGCCTCCGCGGGTGCCTACGTACTCGGGACCGAGCGCCGGCGGCTGGACGAGTTCGAGCCTCGCGAGGTCACCATGTCGATGTCGATCGACGACGAGGAGGTCTCGACCGGGACCGGGGCGGCGTGCCTGGGCGACCCGGTCAACGCCGTCCAGTGGCTGGCTCGCTATGCGCGTGACTTCGGTGAGCCGCTGCGTGCGGGCCAGCTCATCCTCTCCGGCGCGCTCGGCCCGATGCGGCCGATCACCCCGGGCAACACCGTTCGTTCCACCGTGTCGGGCCTCGGCTCGGTGGCCTTCAGCGTAGGGAAGTGACCTCCATGAGCAAGAGCAAAGTGGCGATCATCGGGTCGGGCAACATCGGCACCGACCTGATGATCAAGGTGATGCGTACCTCACAGCACCTGGAGATGGGTGCGATGGTCGGGATCGACCCCGACTCCGACGGTCTGGCTCGGGCGCGGAAGTTCGGGTTCGCGGCCACCCACGAGGGTGTCGACGGGCTGATCAACCTGCCCGAGTTCGATGACATCGAGATCGTCTTCGATGCGACCTCGGCCAAGGCGCACGTCGCCAACGCGGCAGCTCTGGAGCCCTACGGGAAGCGGCTGATCGACCTCACCCCCGCGGCGATCGGGCCGTACGTCATCCCGGCCGTCAACATCGACGAGCACATCGACGCCCCGAACGTGAACATGGTGACCTGCGGCGGGCAGGCGACGATCCCGATCGTGGCCGCGGTCGCGCGGGTGGTGCCGGTCGCCTACGGCGAGATCGTCGCCTCGATCTCCTCGCGCTCGGCCGGTCCCGGCACGCGGGCCAACATCGACGAGTTCACCGAGACCACCTCGGGCGCGATCGTGCAGGTCGGCGGTGCCAAGCGCGGCAAGGCGATCATCATCCTGAACCCGGCCGAGCCGCCGCTGATCATGCGCGACACCGTGTATGCGCTGGTCGAGGGCGGGTCGCGCTCCCTGGAGGAGCTGACTGCGGAGATCACCGAGTCGGTCGAGAAGATGGTCGGTGACGTCGCTGCGTACGTCCCCGGCTACCGGCTCAAGCAGAAGGTGCAGGTGCAGGAGATCCCCTCGGATCAGCCGGTGGAGACGCTGCTGGCCGAGGGTGAGACGACCCGGCCCACCCATCAGGTGTCGGTGTTCCTCGAGGTCGAGGGCGCCGCGCACTACCTCCCGGCCTACGCCGGGAATCTCGACATCATGACCTCGGCCGCGCTGCAGATGGCTGATCGGATCGCTTCGTCCAAGGAGGCCGCGCGATGAGCACGCCCATCTACGTTCAAGAGGTCTCGCTGCGCGACGGCATGCATGCCGTACGCCACCGGATCACGCCCGAGGACGTCAAGCGGATCGTCGTCGCCGCTGACGAGGCCGGCGTCGATGCCATCGAGGTGGCCCACGGCGACGGCCTGACCGGCGGCTCGGTCAACTACGGCCCCGGCTCCAACAGTGACTGGGAGTGGATCGAGGCCGCCGCCTCGGTCATCAAGAACGCCCGCCTGACGACCCTGCTGCTTCCCGGTGTGGGCACGATCCACGACCTGAAACGTGCCTATGACCTGGGTGTCCGCTCGGTCCGGGTCGCGACCCACTGCACCGAGGCCGACGTGTCGGCCCAGCACATCGCCGCCGCGCGCGAGATGGGAATGGACGTCTCCGGGTTTCTGATGCTCAACCACATGGCGCCGACCGAGGTGGTCGCCCAGCAGGCGAAACTGATGGAGTCCTACGGCGCCCACTGCGTCTACATCACCGACTCCGGCGGCCGGCTCACCATGAACGACGTACGTGACCGCGCCCGCGCCTATCGCGATGTGCTCAACGACGAGACCGAGATCGGCATCCACGCCCACGAGAACCTGTCGCTGTCGGTGGCCAACTCGGTCGTCGCGGTCGAGAACGGCGTCTATCGCGTCGACGCTTCCCTCGCCGGTCACGGCGCCGGCGCCGGCAACTGCCCGATCGAGGCGTTCATCGCGGTCGCCAACTTGTCGGACTTCAAGCACAACTGCGACCTGTTCAAGCTACAGGACGCCGCCGACGACATCGTCCGTCCGCTCCAGGACCGCCCCGTACGCGTCGACCGCGAGACCCTCACCATGGGCTACGCCGGCGTCTACTCCTCCTTCCTCCGCCACGCCGAGAACGCCTCCGCCCGCTACGGCGTCGACACCCGCGACATCCTCATGGAGTGCGGCCGCCGGGGTCTGGTGGGCGGCCAGGAGGACATGATCGTCGACATCTGCCTCACGAAGCTCGAAGAGCGGGAGGCTGCCGGCGCCTGATCAGCCTCTAACTCGAAGATCGCAGTCACCAGGTGGCTGCGATCTTCGAGTTCGCCACAGTGGTTCACGGTACGGATCGATTGCGGGTGCTGTCGTGCGGGTATCGGGAAATCACGATACCGTGGTGCTATCGCGATTTCGCGATACTCTGGGTTCATCGTGAAATCGCGATGGAAGGAGCGAGCGAGATGAGTCGTGCGCGATTGCGGGCACCGGCCGACTTCGGGCTGGCGGTTCAGCAGGCAAGGTTGGCTAGCGGGATGACGCAGACGGAGCTGGCGGATGCGGTCGGCGTGCCGCAGAGCACGGTCAGTGACGTCGAATCGGGCAAGTCGACGATCTACGTACGCCGCTTGCTCGACATGATGCGCGCAACCGGAGTCGAGCTGACCGCCACCTGGGAGGACGAGCGCGATGCGTCTCGCCGTTGAGCTCTACGGCACGGTCATCGGCGAGCTGACCGGCCAGCCTGCGACGTACGACTTCGTCCCGAGCAGTGACGGAGTCGATCGTTTCGGCGCGAACAGCTCTGTGCTCTCGGTGGCGGTTCCGCTCGTCGCCGTGTCACGCAAACATCAGGCCTCGCGGCGCCGCAACTGGTTCGCTGAGCTGCTGCCCGAGGGCGACCAGTACGACTACATGCTGAGTCAGGCGGGGCTGCGTCGCGGGGACACCTTGGGTTTCCTCGCTCGCTATGGTCGTGATGTCGCGGGAGCGCTCCAGATCTGGGATCTCGATGACCCGACGGAACCGAAGACGCCTTCGCTTCAACCCGTCGGCGATGTCGGAATCCGGCAACTGCTCGAGGATCCGGTCGGTGCGCCGCTGGCCAACGAGCCGTTGCTCGGGAAGTCGTCTCTCGCGGGCGTGCAGCCGAAGGTCGTTCTGGTTCGTCGGGACGGTGGTTGGGCGCAGGCACTGGGCGGTCATCCGACGACCCACATCCTCAAGCCGCGGCTGGATCGGCGTCCGAGCGTGATCTTCGACGAGGAGTACGGCGCTCGGATCTCGCGAGCGCTCGGGCTGGCCCGTCACGACGCCTGGATCGACGACTTCGACGGTCTGCCGACTCTGGTCATCGAGCGCTTTGACCGCTCGGCCGCCGGTCGGATCCACCAAGAGGACTTCAGTCAGGCGCTGGGAGCCTCAGGGGATCAGAAATACCAGGAGTACGGCGGTCTGGTGAGCCTGCGTCGTGTCGCCGACACGCTCCAGCGGACCACGCAGTCGGCTGACATGGTGACCCTCGCGCAGATGGCCGTGCTCGCGGTCGCCGTCGGCAACCTCGACATGCACGCCAAGAACCTCGGCATCCTCCATCCACTCGACAACGAGCCCCGCCTAGCGCCCGCCTACGACGTCGTACCCCAGACCCACATCGCCGACATCGACGGGAAGATGGCTCTCGCCGTCAACGGGGCCTACCGCCACGCCGGTCTCACGACGGCTGATCTGGTCGCCGAGATCACGAAGTGGGGCGTCCGTCGTGCCGACTCCATCGTGGCCGAATGCCTCGCGGACATCGCGGATGTGGTCGGGAAAGAGGACCCGCTGGAGGGTGCGCACCCGAGGCTCCACCAAGACATAACGAGCTTCGTAAGAAATCTCCGCAACGGCGATCCAGCAGGCCGACCCGGGAGTCCTGAGGCGGTGTCCTGAGCCTGTCGAAGGGTCACTGGGTGACTCCCCGGCTCCCACGTTGGGCGGGCGTGACAGAGTCGTCCCGTGAGCACTGAATCTTCTTCGCGGCTCGATCTGCCGCTGGCCGGGTTGGCCGCATTGTTCCTCGGGTCGGGGACCCTGCATCTGGTGAAGCCGCAGGTCTTCGAGCCGATCGTGCCGTCGGCGCTGCCGGATGCGCGCAAGGTGGTCGAGGTCTCCGGGGTCGCGGAGATCGTCTGCGGGCTGGGGCTGCTGCACCCGAAGACCCGTCGGATCGCGGGGCTCGCGAGTGCCGCGCTGCTGGTCGGTGTGTTCCCCGCCAACGTGCAGATGAGTGTCGACGCTGGGAAGCGGGCGAACCGGAAGCGGACCCCCAAGTCGGCCGGGTTCTTCGCCGGTACGGTCGCGCGGCTGCCGCTGCAGTGGCCGATGATCAAGGTGGCGCTGCGCGCAGGAAAGGGGACCGGCGCATGACGTACGTTCCTTCGGAGGCTCGCTACGACGCGATGCCGTACCGGCGGACCGGGCACAGCGGTCTGGATCTGCCGGCGGTCAGCCTCGGGCTGTGGCACAACTTCGGTGACGACCTGGCGTTCGAGCGGCAGCGGGCGATCCTGCGTACGGCATTCGACGCCGGCATCACCCACTTCGACCTGGCCAACAACTACGGCCCGCCCTACGGGTCCGCCGAGGAGAACTTCGGGCGCCATCTGCGCGGCGACTTCGCCAACCTGCGCGACGAGCTGGTGATCTCGACCAAGGCCGGCTGGGACATGTGGCCGGGGCCGTACGGCAAGATCGGCGGCTCGCGGAAGTACCTGATCTCCAGCCTCGACCAGTCGCTGAAGCGGATGGGGCTCGACTACGTCGACATCTACTACCACCACCGCCCCGACCCCAGCACGCCGCTGGAGGAGACGATGGGCGCCCTCGACCAGATCGTGCGGTCCGGGAAGGCGCTCTACGTCGGACTGAGCTCCTACTCCTCGGCGCTGACCCGTGAGGCGGCGGCGATCCTCCGCGACCTCGGTACGCCGCTGCTGATCCACCAGCCGTCCTACTCCATCCTCAACCGCTGGCTCGAGACCGACGGGCTGCTGGACACGCTCGACGAGGTCGGGGCCGGGGCGATCTCCTTCTCGCCGCTGGCGCAGGGTCTGCTGACGAACAAGTACCTCGGTGCTGGCGGAATCCCGGAGGACTCGCGCGCTGCCAAGGCCCGCTTCCTGACCCCGGAGGCGCTCACGCCCGAGACGCTCGCCGGGATCGAGTCGCTCAACGCCCTCGCCGTCGACCGTGGCCAGACGCTCGCTCAGATGGCGCTCGCCTGGGCGCTGCGCGATCCGCGGATGACCTCGGTCGTCATCGGCGCGTCCCGCCCCGAGCAGGTCACCGACTGCATCGGCGCGCTCTCCGGTCCGGAGTTCACCACCGAGGAGCTGGCCAGGATCGACGAGTACGCCGCTTCCACCGGCATCGACCTGTGGAAGCGCGACCGGGTCGAGGGTGACTACCGGGAGATCTTCAACTGACCGGCCATCAACCCTGACGCTCGTCGTCCCAGGCAGCCGAGCTGATCCGCCAGCCGTCGTCGGTGCGTACGAACGACATCGTCTTGATGCCCCTGCCGGTGTGGATCTCGCCGTCCGCGCCCCAGCGCTTGCCGTAGGCGCCCCACCAATGGGCGATGTCGCCGAAGACGTCGGTGCGACCGGGCTCCGGCCACTCCTCGAACTCGCTGATCTCGCCACTGGTCAGGAGCGCGAGGCGCGGGGCGATGAAGGACTCGACGTCGTAGACCTCGACCGGCAGGCCGCACGTGCGCACCACGGTCGCGCCGGGAAGCATGATCCGGCGCAGAACGTCCAGGCGTGCGGCCGCGTCCGGTCCTGAGGTGAAGGCCGAGAAGAACGCGCCCACCAGGGCCTCGATCGCCGTCTCGTCCGCGGTCTTGTCCGACGTGGGTGCGGCTTCGCCGTCGATGATGGCCATGCCCGGAAACATAGCCCCGAGGCGAAATCAGGATCGACCGACTCACATCGGCCCGCGATGCCGGTCTGGCCGCTAACCTGCGCTCATGCGGGTCGATGAGTATCTGACGTACGACGCCACCGGGCTGGCGCAGCTGGTCGCTGCCAACGAGGTGACCGCGGCCGAGGTCCTGGCCGTGGCGCGGGAGCGGGCGGCGGCGGTGAACCCACGGATCAACGCGATCGTCGCGGACATCCCGGAGGCCGACGCCCAGGTCGCCGGCGACGGCCCGAGCGGGCCGTTCGCCGGGGTGCCGTTCCTGGTGAAGGACCTGGCTCAGGAGTATCAGGGGCACCCGACGACCTACGGCTCGCGGTCGCTCGTCGACGATGTCGCCGAGGAGCACTCCTACTTCACCCAGAGTGCCCTGGACGCCGGCCTGGTGATCTTCGGCAAGACGAACACCCCGGAGTTCGGGTCGAAGGGGATCACCGAGCCGGAGCTGTTCGGCGCCGCGCGCAACCCGTGGAACACCGACCACACGCCCGGCGGCTCCTCGGGTGGCTCCGGGGCCGCGGTGGGCGCCGGGATCGTCCCGGCCGCCGGCGCCAACGACGGCGGCGGGTCCATCCGGATCCCGGCTGCCTGCAACGGCTTGGTCGGTCTCAAGACCACCCGCGGGCTGCTGCCGCTGGGCCCGCAGAGCCTGGATGCCTCCAACGGCTTCGTCGTCCAGGGCGTGGTGACCCGCACGGTCCGCGACGCGGCCGGGCTCTACGACGCGCTCATCGGTGACCAGCCGATGGCGATGATCCACGCGCCGCACCCCGGCGCGGCCTTCTCCGAGGCCATCGCGGCCGCGCCGCGCAAGCTCCGGATCGGGTTCACCTCGACGTCCTCGATCACCGCGCCCGACCCGGAGGCGATCGCGGCCGTCGAGGATGCGGCCAAGGCCCTCGAAGCGCTCGGCCACGACGTCGAGGAGGTCGAGGCGCCCTACGACGCCGCCGAGCTCGGCCGCGACTTCCTCACCATCTGGTTCGCCTCCGCCGCTGCCGAGGTCGCCGAGGCCAAGCTCCGTGTCGGAGCCAAGAACGCCGACTTCGAGGCCGACACCCTGGCCGTGGCCGAGCTCGGCCGGGCCGGGGGAGTGGTCGCCGTCGAGCTCGCGCACATCAACCGCCGCAACCACGTACGCCGCCTCAGCGGGTTCCACGAGACGTACGACCTGCTGCTGACCCCGACGTTGGCGAAGCCGCCGCTGAAGGTCGGGCAGCTGACCACGCCCAAGGCGCTCCAGACCGCCGCTCGGGTGCTGCACAAGGTGCACGGCGGGCGGGTCATGCGCGCGACCGGGATGATCGACCAGCTGGTCGACGAGAACCTCGGCTGGGTGCCCTACACCCAGCTCGCCAACATCACCGGACGCCCGGCGATCTCGGTGCCGACCTACCGGACCGCCACCGGACTGCCGCTGGGCATCCAGCTCTCCGGTCAGCTCGGCGACGACGGCCTGCTGCTGCAGGTCGCTGCTCAGCTGGAGCAGGCGAAGCCGTGGGCGGAGCACTGGCCGACGCTCTGAGACCGGACCAGAGACCGGACCTGAGACCGGCGCCGTGAAAGAAAATTTCCTTTCACGCACGAAGCTCGCGCCGGAGCGGCAGTATCGGGGTATGACACCGTCTCCGGACATGCTCATGACCTCTCGGCGCACGCTTCTCGGCGGCACCCTGAGCGGAGTCGCGATGACTCTCCTCGGCGGTGCCGCGGTGGCCTCGACCCCGGAGGACCCGACCAAGGCAACCAGGTCGCTCGCCTCGTTGGCCGGCGGGCCACCGACGATCACGCCGGACGAGCTGACCTTCACCCCGCGCACCGTCCTGCGTCCCGGCCACGCCCGCCAGGTCGGCCTCGACCCGGCGCAGATCGCGAGGATGCGCACCGAGCTGACCCGGTTCCTCGAGCCGACGACGGAGAACCCCGCCCATCCCCTGTACGCCGGGGCCACCGCGATCGCGGTCAAGGACGGCGTCATCGTCGCCCACGAGAGCGTGGGCAAGGCGCTCCGATACGGCCTGGACGGCACCACCGTCGTCGAGCTCCCGGCCGAGCAGCAGGTCGCGGCCGGGCTGGACACGATGTGGGACATCGCCTCGATGTCGAAGCTCTTCACCACGACCGCGATCCTCCAGCTGATGGAGCAGGGCAGCCTCGACCTCGAGGCGCCGGTGGTCACGTACCTGCCCGAGTTCGCGCCGCACGGCAAGGACGCGATCCTCGTAGGCCACCTCCTCACCCACGTCTCCGGCCTGCTCGCCGGCCCGTCGCCGTCGCTGTGGGCGGGCTACGACACCTACGAGGAGCGGGTCGCGGCGATCATGGACACGACGCCGACGCACGCGCCCGAGCAGGTCTACCGCTACTCCGACATCAACCTGATCACCCTCGGGCTGCTGGTCGAGCGGCTCTCCGGGAAGAAGCTCGACGTCTACGTCCGCGACCACATCACCGAGCCGCTCGGGATGCGCGACACCATGTACAACCCGCCCGCCGACCGCCTCGACCGTGTCGCCGCCACCGAGTACCAGCCCTGGGCCGGCCGCCCGATGATCCGTGGTGAGGTGCATGACGAGAACGCCTGGGCCCTCGGCGGCGTCGCCGGTCACGCGGGCGTCTTCTCGACCGCGGCCGACATGGCCAGGTTCGGCCAGATGTACCTCAACGGCGGCGTCTACAACGGCACCAGGATCCTGAAGGAGGACACGGTCAGGGTGTCGCTGCGCGACTACACCGGAACCCAGTTCCCCGGAAGCAGCCGAGGTCTCGGCTGGGAGCTCGCCACGACCTGGTACCACGGCCCGATCTGGTCGCCGGTCTCCTTCGGTCACACCGGCTACACCGGCACCAGCTTCGTGATGGACCCGATCGGCCACCAGCTCGTCGTGCTGATGACCAACCGCGTCCACCCCAGCCGCGACTGGGGCAGCAACAACCCCTCCCGTCGTGCCGTCTCCGACGCGCTCGGCATGGCCTCGGCGGTCCGGCCGGCGAGGGGACGTACGTCGTGGTTCTCGGGTCGCACGAACGCGAGGAAGGCGACGCTCGACGTGCCTCTCACGGCCACCGACGACGCGAAGCTCACCTTCTGCTACTGGTTCGACACCGAGCCACGCTTCGACTTCGGCCGGCTGCAGTACTCCACCGACGGCACCACCTTCAGCCCGCTGCCCTGGACGCTCGAGGGTGGGGACTGGCGCTGGGAGACCAGCGAAGCGGTCAACGGCTACGGCGGCCGCCGGTGGCTGCGCGGCCGCGCCGAGCTCCCGGACGGCACGACCACGGTGCGGTGGACCTACGAGACCGACTCGTCCTCCCAGGGTCGCGGGATCTACGTCGACGGCATCGTGGTGAGCCAGGGGCGGCGTACGTCGTTCGACTCCTCCCGACCCGCCGACGAGGCACGCATCGTCGCCGACGGCTGGGCCCTCAGCGATCGGTGACACATCACCGATAGCCTCTGGGGACATGAGCCAGCCGCAGCAGCCGAACCCGTTCCTGGTCAACCAGCTCCGCGACGAAACAGACGCCAAGGCGCTCATCACGAAGGCGGCCGAGTCGAGCTCGGCGGGTGCGCCGAGGGGGATCCTGGACGCGATCCGCGACAAGCTCGTGGACGTGGGCCCCGAGCTGGTGGCGGTCTCCCACGACCTTGCGGAGCACCCGGAGACCGGCTTCGAGGAGCACCGGAGCTCGGCCGGGCTGGCCGAGTTCGTCGAGGCTCACGGCATCGAGGTGGCCCGTGGCGCCTACGGCCTCCCGACCGCGCTCTACGCCTCGGCGGGCGGCACCAAGGACGGTCCGACGATCGCCGTGCTCTCCGAGTACGACGCGCTCCCCGGCATCGGCCACGGCTGCGGCCACAACCTGATCGCCACGGTCGGCGTGGGCGCGTTCCTGGCCATCGCGAGCGTGATCGACCGCCTCGGCGGCCGCGTGATCTGGCTCGGCACCCCGGCCGAGGAGGGCGGTGGCGGCAAGGAGCTGATGGCGCAGAAGGGCGCCTTCGACGGCGTCGACGCGGCGATCATGGTCCACCCGTTCACCTACGACAGCTCCGAGCCGGTCTTCCTGGGCCGGAGGCAGCTGAAGGTGACGTACGTCGGGGTGCCGGCGCACGCCTCGATCCAGCCGTTCATGGGACGCAACGCCCTGGACGCGACCAACCTCCTCTACACCGGCGTCGCGCTCAACCGGCAGCAGATGCCGCCGACCGACCGGGTGCACGCGATCATCACCGACGGCGGCCTGCGCCCCAACGTGATCCCGGAGCACGCCTCGATCGAGTTCTACGTACGCTCCGCCTACCCCGAGACGCTCAAGATCCTCTCCCAGCGATTGGAGGAGATGGCGATGGGCGCGGCGCTGATGACTGGCTGCGGTGTCGAGTTCAGCTGGGACACGTCGCCGGTCTACCTGCCGATCCGCAACAACAGCGGGCTGGCCCAGGCGTGGAACCGCCGCTACCAGGAGCGCAACCACACCGTCCTCGCGCCCGGCGTCGTCCCGGACCTGCTCGCCGGGTCCACCGACTTCGGCAACGTCTCCTTCCGCGTCCCCGGCCTGCACGCGATGGTCAAGATCGCCGAGCCCGACGTGTCTCTGCACAGCCGCGAGTTCGCCGCTGCCGCGGTCACGCCGTACGCCGACGAGGTGCTCGTCGATGCCGCCTACGGTCTCGCCGGGGTCGCTGCCGACTATCTCTCCGACGCGAAGCTGCGGGAGACGGTCCGCGAGGAGTTCGAGGAGGCCGGTGGAACGGTCAGCGTTACCGAATTTTTCGGGTGATTAACGGTTGATGACGATTCGGCAGCGGTAACCCGATTACCTCTTCCCAAGAAGAACCCGAAGGGGCATCGTTCCCTTCGTTGATCACTGAGATGGGGAGCCCCGCAATGTCTCGTAACATCCGAAGAATTCGCCCCGCTGTGGCCGTTGCCGCGGTCGCCCTCGCGGCCGCCGCGGTCGCCACCCCGTTGGCGACCTCTGCCTCGGCCAAGCCGGGGCCCGGTCACGGGAAGCATCTGGTCGATGTCCAGCTGCTCTCGTTCAACGACTTCCACGGCAATCTCGAGGCTCCGTCGGGTTCGAGCGGGCGTCTGGTCACCGGCCACCACATCGACCCGGCAACCGGCGCGCCGGTCGACGAGACCGTCAACGTCGGTGGCGTGGAATACCTCGCCTCCCACCTGGCCGAGGCCCGCAAGGGTCACAAGCGTTCGCTGACCGTCGCCGCGGGCGACCTGATCGGCGCCTCGCCGCTGCTCTCGGCCGCCTTCCACGACGAGCCGTCCATCGAGGCGCTCAACAAGCTCGGCCTGGACGTGACCTCGGTCGGCAACCACGAGTTCGACGAGGGCTACAAGGAGCTGCAGCGCATCGCCGACGGCGGCTGCATCGATGACGGCGACGGCGAGGACAACCAGAACTCCTGCGCCTCCCACGAGTACGAGGGTGCCGACTTCGACATCCTCGCCTCCAACGTGATCGAGGACGCGAGCGGCAAGACGATCCTGCCGTCCTACGCGATCAAGGAGGTCGACGGCGTCAAGATCGGCTTCATCGGCATGACCCTGGAGGGCACTCCCGACATCGTCACCGCCGAGGGGGTCAAGGGCCTCACCTTCAAGGACGAGGTCGAGACCGCCAACGCGCTCGTGCCCAAGCTGAAGAAGAAGGGCGTCAAGGCGATCGTCACCCTGATCCACGAGGGCGCCAACCTGCCGAGGGAGAAGTGGACCGATCCCGCCACCGGCACGGTCTACGACGTCAACGCCAGGTACGACTACACCTGCGAGGGCGGCGGCGAGCTGGTCGCCGGCTCGCCCATCGTGCCGATCGCCCAGGACCTCGACCCCGAGATCGACATGGTGGTCACCGGCCACACCCACAACCCCTACGTCTGCGACGTACCGGACCCCAAGGGCAAGTCCCGCCTGGTCACCTCGGCCTCGTCCTTCGGCCGGCTCTACACCGAGACCAACCTGAAGTACGACCTCAAGAAGCGCGACATCGTCCGCTCCTCGGTCAAGGGCTCGAACCTGCTCGTCACCCGCGACGTGGCCAAGGCCCCCGAGCAGACCACGCTGATCAACACCTACAAGGAGCTGGTCACCCCGATCGCCTCCCGCGTGCTCGGTTCGATCTCCGGTGACGTCACCCGCACCACCAACGCCTCCGGCGAGAGCGCCCTCGGTGACCTGATCGCCGATGCCCAGCTCGCCGACCAGTCGACGGTCGTCAACGGGCAGGCGCCGGTGATCGCGTTCATGAACCCGGGCGGCATCCGCGCCGACCTGACCGCGACCAACTCGCCCTACGGCGAGGCCGTCGGTGATGTGACCTACGACGAGGCGTTCACGGTCCAGCCGTTCAACAACTACATGGTCTCGCTGACCATGACCGGCCAGGACATCTACGACCTGCTCACCCAGCAGGTCACCGGCGCCAACGCCGCAACCCACAAGATCCTGCAGGTATCGGAGGGCTTCTCCTACCAGATCAGCCCCTCGGGTCCCGTCGACGGATCGGTCACGCTCAACGGCCAGCCGATCGACAAGGCCGCGTCCTACCGGGTCGTGACCAACAACTTCCTGCAGGGCGGCGGCGACGCTTTCGCCGCCTTCACCAAGGGCACCGACCCCTACTACGGCGGCCTCGACATCGACGCCTTCTCCGCCTACCTGGAGGCCAACTCGCCCTACACCCCGGGCCCGCTCGACCGCATCACCGGGACCCACTGAACGACGATTCGTTCGTACGCAGCGGGCCCGACCAGCTCTGAGCTGGTCGGGCCCGCTGTCGTATCGGCGTGTTGCCGATCAGTGCGATCCGGCGAGCACCGCGTCGTCGGCGGTGTCGTCGGCCGCTTCCTGCCGCGGCCTGGGGATGAGGAGCACGATCAGCGCACCGACACCGGCCGCGAGCGCCCCGATCACGAAGCAGAGCTGGAACGCGCCCGCGGTCGGAATCTCGGGCATGCCGGGGGCGAGGACAGTTGTCCGGCTGGTCAGCACGATGGCCATGACCGCGCCCGCGACCGTGGTGCCCATCGAGCGCATCAGGCTGTTCAGCCCGACGCTCGCGGCGGCCTCGGCGGCCGGGACGTTGCTGAGGATGAGCGTGGGCATCGCGGCGTACCCGATCCCGACGCCTGCCGAGGCGATGCAGGAGGCGAGCATGAGCTGCCACGGGGCATCCATCAGGAAGACCGCGACGACGTAGCCCGCGGCCAGGACGACCGCGCCGATCGCCATCGTGCCGCGTCCGCCGAGGCGGGTCAGCAGGCGTGAGGAGACCGGGGTGAAGAGCATCATCATCAGACCGGCCGGCGCCATCCACATGCCGGCCTGGAAGATGGTCTGGCCCAGTCCGTAGCCGGTGGCCTCGGGCATCTGGAGGAGCTGCGGGACCACGATCGACTGCGCCATCATGCCGAAGCCGATGAGGACGGCCGCGATGTTGGTGAACAGCACCGGCTTGCGAGCTGTGGTGCGCAGGTCGACGAGCGGGTCGTCGTGGCGCAGCTCGTACCAACCCCAGAGCAGCAGGATCACGACGCCGCCGACGATCATGCCGAGGGTCCTCGGCTCGCCCCAGCCCCAGTCGTTGCCCTTGGAGACGCCGACCAGCACGCCGACGAGCCCGGCCGCGAGCCCGAGCGCGCCGATGATGTCGAGGCGGCCGGGGTGGGCATCGCGTACGTGCGGGACGACGGCCGCGGTCAGCACGGTGACCGCGAGGGCCAGGCCGGCGGAGACCCAGAAGAGGGTGTGCCAGTCGAAGTCCTGGGCGATCCAGGCGGCCAGCGGCAGACCGAGCGCGCCGCCGACCCCGAGGGTGGCGCTGACGCCGGCGACCGCGGTGTTGCGCAGGTGCTCGGGCGCGACCTCGCGTACGAGGCTGATCGCGACCGGGATGTAGCCCATCGCCATGCCCTGGAGCACGCGGCCGACCAGGACCGGACCGACGGCGTCGGAGAGTGCCACGATGACGGAGCCGACCACCAGCACGATCCCCGAGATCACCAGGACCGGCTTCTTGCCGTAGAGGTCGGCGAGGCGGCCGGTGACCGGCATCGTCACACCGGCGCCGAGCAGGGTGGCGGTCAGCACCCAGGAGGCGGTGCTGGCCGTGGTGGAGAGCAGCTCGGGGAGCTCGCTCTGGATCGGGATGACCAGTGACTGCATCAGCGCGGCGCAGAGGCTGCCGAAGCAGAGCACCATGACGACGGCCACGGCGCCACCCGCCGAGCGCGTGGCCGGCTCGCGGGTGGGGGACGGGGAGGAACTCAAGGCACACCTCTGATGTGTAATCTACATATTGACGTATGTATGCTACACATCATGAGGTTCACGCGACAATGCCCGGAGATGTGATGCCGTCCACAAAGCCGTCCTCCGAAGACCCTCTCTTTAGGCCGATCAGCCCGGATCTGTCCACCGACCGCCGTCTGGCCTCCTTGGTGGGGCGCCTCGAGGTGCACCGCCGTCTCGCCGAGGACCGCAGCGCGCTCAATCACGCCGACGGCCGTCTGCTCTGGTTCCTCTCCGACGGCCGGCCGCGTACGCTCCGGGAGATAGCCGACGGCCTCAACCTCGAGCAGTCGACCGTGAACCGGCAGGTGAACGCCGCGCTCACCACCGGCCATCTGCGGAGGTTCGCCGAGCCGGGGCGCTCGGCGCGACTGATCGAGCCGACCGAGGAGGGGCTCGCCGTCTACGAGGCGGCCTCGGCGCGGGCGCTGGGCGCCTATGCGGACGGGCTGGCCGCTCTCGGGGACGAGTCCGAGAAGTTCCTCGAACTGCTCGAGCGCTTCGTGGGTGCCTACGGCGAGGCCGTGCGTGAGCGATGACGCGCAGCATCGAGATCTCTAGTCGCCGGAGCGGCTCGTCGTCAGCCCGCCCATGAGGGTTGTAGCTGACGAGGCTGCCGGGGTGATGCGACTGTCGGGGATCCCGCAGGCGCGCAGGCAGGTCGAGGCGATGACGGCGGCGGTCGCGTCGTCGATCGGCACACCGCTGCTGCGGAGGGTGGTGGTGACCTCGACCAGATGCATGAGCATCTCACCGAGGTGGCCCGGCTCGGCCGCTGTTGCGACCCCGGGCGCCGTGGCCCGGGTGGCGATCCGCCCGTAGGCGTCGGCGAGCTCGGCGCGAATGCTGCGAAAGGCATCGAACGCCTCGCTGCTGGTCACATCGGGATGAGTGGCCAGCATGCCGATGTTGTCCGGCGCCTCGGCGAGCGTGTGGATGTCGACGAGGGCCAGCAGGTAGAGCGCGGCCTCGGGGCTCGCGGACGCGGTCAGCTGCTCGATCTGGTCGACCCGATCGACGGTGGGTCGGACGGACCGCTCCAAGAGCTCGGCGAGGATCTCGTCCTTGCCGGTGAAGTGGTAGTAGAGCGACGCCTGTCTGATCCCGACCTTGTCGGCGATCTCCCGTGTCGAGGTTGCCGCGAAGCCCTTGGTCACGAACAGCTGCGCCGCGGCATGAAGCACCTGCTCGCGCGGTGGGGCTGCTGTGTTCGAGGGGACGAGGCGTGGTCGTCCGGGGTGGGTTCGTCGGATGCTCATCGAGGCCCTGCCTTCCTGTCGACGTCGACCCCGGAGTCAGTAGAGCATAATATTTTGATCTTGCCAATCATGATGTGCATCTGGACGGACGGTATGCCCATCGGGCACGATGGTGGTTCGCCGAACCTGTCGAAGCCGTCGAAGGAGGCTGTCGCCGTGCCCCGCCCCAACCGTCGAGCCCGTGAAGCGCTGACCGAGGCGCTCCGGGATGCCCGGCGCGCCGCCGGCCTGACCGGATCTGGCCTGGCGGATGCCCTGGGTTCGGGCTGGTCCCAGCCCAAGGTGTCGAAGATCGAGTCCGGCCGGCAGTCGGTCTCCGAGGCCGAGGTCCGTGCCTGGGCGGCCGCGGTGGGTGCCGACCGGGAGATGCTGCTCGCGCTGCGTGCCCGCGCCGACCAGGAGCACGCCGCGTTCCGCGACGCTCATCCGACCGGCGGTGGTGCGGAGCAGCACCAGGACGCGTACGCAGCGACCGAGGTGGCCACGAAGGTCCTGACCAGCTACCAGCCGCACAGTGTCCCCGAGCTGCTGCAGACCCCCGACTACGCGCGTGCTCTGCTGGCGCTGGCGGGTGGTTCGCGCGACCGGGACGCCGTTGCCGGAGAGGTCTCCCATGTGATCGCGGCCAGGCTCCGTCGCTCGGCGATCCTCTACGAGCCCGGCCGGACGATCACCGTCCTGGTCGGCGAGGCCGCCCTCCATCACCTGGTGGGCTCGCCCGACATCATGCGTGCCCAGATCGATCACATCGCCAACCTTGCGACCACCACCCAGGCGACCATCGGGATCGTCCCCTTCGAGAGATTCCCCGTTCTGGTCCAGCACGGCTGGGACCAGCGCGACCGGATCGTCACCCTCGAGACCAGCGCCGGCGACCTCGAGATCGCCGATCCGGTCGAGGTCGCCCGCTACGAGCGCTGGACGCAGCTCCTGCTCGAGCATGCGCTGACCGGCGAGGCGGCCGCCGAGCGATGCGCCCGGATCATCAGCGAGCGCGGACGGTCGTCGACGCGCCTGGGCGACCACGAATAGGACACGGCCGCCGCTCCGGTAGACTCCCGGCGGGCCGTTAGCTCAGTTGGTAGAGCAGTGGACTTTTAATCCATGGGTCGTCGGTTCGAGACCGACACGGCCTACAGCGGGATCGAGCCCCGAGCCGCATGTGCGACTCGGGGCTCGGCCGTGTGATGCGGGTCAGCCGGACTCTTCTTGCGGCAGCGGTCGGCTGCTGATCGAGTCGGTGATCGCGCCGGCAGTCTCGACGAACGCCGCTGCCTGTTCCTCGGTCAGAGTGCCCGCCGAGGCTCCCTCCAGGCTCTGCCATAGGGCGGCGATGGGTTCTCGCATGGCGCGGCCCTTGTCCGTGAGATGGACGACCATCACCCGCCGGTCGTGCTCGGCCGGCTCGCGGACCAGCAGGCCCGCTTCCTGCATGCGGCGCAGGGACTTGGAGACGGTGGAGTGGTCGAGGCCGACGCTCTCGAGAAGCTCGGACTGGGTCTGGCCCTCGCGATCCAGCAGCTGCATCAGGAGCAGTTCCTGGCCGGGGTGCAGATCCATCTTGCGCAGCAGGGCGCCGGCGTAGGCGCGGTGGGCGCGGGCGAGCTGGAAGATCGCGTAGCTCATCGGCCCGCCTGCGGCAGTGGTGGGAATCTCGGGCATGGTCTCCGCTTCTTCAGCCGGTGTGGGTGGGGTAGTCGGTGTATCCGACCGCTCCGCCACCGTAGAAGGTCGCCGGGTCGGGAGTGTTCAACTCTGCCCCGACGCGCAGCCGCTCGACCAGGTCGGGGTTGGCAAGCGCCAGTGCACCGACGGAGACCAGGTCGGCCGTGCCGTTGTCGACGTCCTTGGCGCGAGCGGGGATGTCGGCGCCTGGCCGGTTGAGGATCAGAGTGCCGGGCCACTGCGCGCGGAGCGTGTCGAGCAGCTGCTCGTCGCCCGCATGCATCAGGTGCAGGTAGGCCAGGCCCAGCGGGCGCAGCGCCTTCACCAGCGCCGGGTACAGCTCGTGGGTGTCGGACTCGACGATGTCGTTGTACGGGTTTCCCGGCGAGATGCGGATGCCGGTGCGCTCGGGACCGACCTCGTCGGCCACCGCGGCGACAACCTCCACGGCGAAGCGGATACGGGCCTCGATCGAGCCGCCGTAGCGGTCTGAGCGCTGGTTGGCGTTGCCGGAGAGGAACTGGTGGACGAGGTAGCCGTTGGCGCCGTGGATCTCCACCCCGTCCGCGCCCGCCGCAACCGCCGCAGCAGCAGCCCGCCGGAAGTCCTCGACGGTCTCGATGACCTCCTGCGTCGAGAGCGCACGAGGCTCCGGCATCTCCTGAGGGCCGGAGCCGGTGAACATCACGCCGGCCGGGCGGATTGCCGAGGGGGCGACGGGCTGGCGGTGGTGCGGAGTGTTGTCGGGGTGGGAGATACGGCCGACGTGCATCAGTTGGATGAACACCCGGCTGCCTGCCGCGTGCACCGCATCGGTGACCTTGCGCCACCCGGCGATCTGCGCGTCGTTGTAGACACCAGGGGTGAGCAGGTAGCCCTGGCCATCGGCTGAGGGCTGGGTGCCCTCGGTGATGATCAGCGCCTTGGAGGCGCGCTGTGCGTAGTACTCGGCATTCAGCTCCGTCGGCACGCCCTCCGGGGTGGAGCGGTCACGGGTCATGGGGGCCATGACCAGACGGTGTGGCAGAGAGGTGCCGCCGAGGGTGATCGGGGCCCACAGGGATTCCAGCATGAAAAGTCTCTTTCGGTGAACGTGGTGGCCCGAATGGCCACCGCAACAGGTGGGTTGGGGCGGGACGCTCAGTCGACGGTGAGGACGAGCTTGCCGCGTACGTGTCCGGCGTCGCTGGCCTGCTGGGCGTCGGCCGCCTTGGCCAGCGGGTACGCCGTGACGGTGGTGGTCAGCGTTCCGGCCGCGGCGTCCTGAGCCACGGCGGCCAGGCGCTCGACGGGGTAGTCCCCGCCGCCGGGGGAGAAGGCGACGCCGAGCTCGCCCGCACCGAAGTCGGCGATGGTGACGATGCGCTCGGTGCCGCCGCGCAGGGTGATGGAGTCGGGCAGGGCGCCCTTGCCGGCCAGGTCGAAGACCGCGTCCACGCCGTCGGGAGCCAGGGCCCGCACCCGCTCGACCAGGCCCTCGCCGTAGGTGGTCGGGGTCGCGCCGAGCGAGGTGAGGTAGTCCTGGTTCGAGGCGCCGGCCGTGGCGATCACGCGGGCACCGCGGGCGGTCGCGAGCTGGACAGCCACGGTGCCGACCGCTCCGGAGGCGCCGTGCATCAGCACGGTCTCCCCGGCGGTCACCTCCAGCTCGTCCAGGACCCGTTCGGCGGTCTCGCTGGCGACCGGCAGCGCGGCCGCGACCTGCCAGGAGAGGTCTGCGGGCTTGGGGGCCACGGCGGTGGCCAGGGCGTACTCGGCGTACGAGCCGGTGTCCGCCCAGCCGAGCACCTCGTCGCCGACCTGTACGTCGCTCACGCCCTCACCGAGCGCGTCGACCACGCCTGCGACCTCGCCGCCGGGGATGGCGGGGAACGTCGTCGGGAAAACCGCCTCGAGCATCCCGGCGCGCTTCTTGCCGTCCAGCGCGTTCAGCCCGGCAGCCTTGACGCGTACTCGGACCTGGCCGGGGCCGGGCTGCGGGACTTCGACGTCCGCCTCGTGCAGCACATCCGGACCGCCGAACTCATCGAAAATGATCGCTTTCATGAACACTCCACTTCGGGTCGCGTTGCTCTGGCGAATAATGTGGCCAGCCACATAATGACCATAACACCAATCATGTGGCTAGCCAAGTATTGCGGCAGTGGCCAGAGCCGGCGGGGCTCTCGTGGGCCGGAAGCTGCCTCGGAACCGGTGGCCGTACGTCCCGCAGAGCGGCCGTTTCACGGCTCTGTTGGGCAACCTTCACCCCTTCGCGCGTAAAACGATCGGTCAAGGGGGGTTCGCTCAGGCGCGTGAGTTGCTAATGTCACTCCCGCAACAGGTGCAAGTTCCAGAAGGTCTGACGCCTGCGGAGTTTGTGATCCAACGGCGTTTCTGCTCTGTGCCCGCCCGGACCCCGGTTCGGGAACACAGGTCGGAGCGACGTGTCACCCGCCCCTGATGCGGGGCTACCGAACCTGGTGGCCTCTCGCCCCGACTAAGGAGTAACGAGCAGATGGCTCAGGGCACCGTTAAGTGGTTCAACGCCGAGAAGGGTTTCGGCTTCATTGCGCAGGAGGACGGCGGCGACGACGTCTTCGTTCACTACTCTGCGATTCAGACCAACGGCTACAAGTCGCTGGACGAGAACCAGAAGGTCGAGTTCGACGTCACCCAGGGCCCGAAGGGCCCGCAGGCGGAGAACGTTCGCCCTCTCTGAACAAGTAAGAAGATCTCGGGTTCGGCACCTGCCGACACTGATCATCTGCAACGAGGCCCCAGCCGTTCGGCTGGGGCCTCGTGGTCTGATTGGAGCCCTCTCAGGCGTCTGTGTCACGCTTGATGTGACAACTTTTGATGGTTCTTGGTGGATCAGCGCGCAGATCCCCCGAGACTGGGCGATGATGTGAAGACGAGCTTTTGAGCGAGGTGAGGAGGCGGGCGTGGCTGATCAGTTCGATGTGACGCTGGAAGATCCCGAGCTGCTCCTCGAGGTCGAGCTCACCACCAATCTCATCGTCGCCGCCAGCGAGTCCGAGGATCACCTCTCCCAGGACGAGATCGACCGCATCCTCGGGATCATCCCCTAAAGACGTCAGCAGGTCGCGAAGAGCAGCGGCCCGTTCGCCAGGTCGGAGAGCACGGCCGTGCCGTCCTTCGGCTGCAGCTGCATGGTGACGACCTCGTCCTCGGCCGCGACCTTCCCGAGCTCGAACCGCTCGTCGAACGTGCCGCCCTGGCCGGGCGCCGGACCGACGGCGAGCTTGGCCCGCGTGTCGGCGTTCGTACGCGCCTGGTCGTCGTTCTCGAACGACATCGCGACACGTACGTCGCCGTTCGGCTCGGCTGCCATGGCGAAGCCCGCGACCGGGTTGATGTCGCCCGCGGCGTCGACGAGGCCGTCGGCCTGGTCCTGGTCCGCGGCCGAGGCACCGCCCAGCCCGATCTCGGTGCAGGTGAAGTCTCCGTCGTACACGAACGCCGAGAGAGGGTCGCCGAGCCGGTCGGCGGCGTCCGTCATCGGCTCGTGCAGGTCACCGTCGCCGAGGCTCTCGACCTGGTCGCTCAGGTAGCGCCGGCCGTCCGAGGCCAGGATGAGGTCATCCTCGGGCAGGAAGGCGATGTAGGTGAGCTGCGGGCTGATCGTCGAGTCGATCCCGGAGTCGGTGAAGCTGGAGAACGGGACCAGCGTGCCGTCCCAGACGCCGCCGTCTGCGGGGTCGTCCTCGGGAGCGGTGAACCCCATCGAGGTGAGCTGGTCGACGAGGTGGTCGGCGTCCATGTCTTCGAGGTGCCCGACCATGAGCGCCCCCTCGGTCGACTGGGTGTAGAGCTCCCAGTCGAGGGTCGCGGGTGACCAGCCGAAGTGCTGCTGCAGCAGCCCGGAGGCGTCGGGCAGCACCGAGGTCGAGGTGAGGTCCTTCGTATAGGCCTCATCGATCATCTCGTGGACCTCCTCCGGTGTGGAGTCGGCATCGAGGTCGGCACCGACGCTCTCGCGGATTCCCGTCCAGTCGGTGAAGGAGACCCGTGTCGCCTCGGCGGGGGCCAGTCGCAGCGCCTCGTCGAGGTCGCCCCCGCGGGTCGCCCATGCGCGGGCCAGGAAGATGACCAGCGCAACGACGACGACGCCCACCGCGATGGTCAACAAGGGGTGGGCGCGTACGACTCGGGATGATCGGTCTGCCCACGTCCTGGGGCGGCCGAGAAGCTGGGGGGTGCGGAGCATTGCGAGGAACCTTAGACGAATCAGCCGCCTTCTCGACATACCCTGTGCGCATGCCCGAGATCCCGGCCGCCGGCGTAGTGGTTTTTCGCGAGCACGAAGACCTGCCGGAGGTGGCGCTGGTCCACAGACCCAAGTACGACGACTGGTCCTTTCCCAAGGGGAAGGTCGACCCCGGCGAGACGGTGCCGGTGGCAGCGATCCGCGAGGTGCGTGAGGAGACCGGTCTGCGGGTCGCGCTCGGCCGCCCGCTCCAGCCGCAGCGCTATCCCGTCGAGGCGGGTCAGAAGGTGGTCCACTACTGGGTCGGCCGCACCGCTGCCGGCGCCGACGACGATGTCGAGGGCTACCTGATCAACGACGAGATCGACGACGTCGAGTGGCTGCCGGTGGACGAGGCGCGCCAGCGGCTCACGTACCCGCACGATCGGGCGACGCTGCAGCAGGCCGAGGACGTACGCCACCCCACCACGCCCCTCGTGGTCCTCCGTCATGCCGCATCCGTCGGCCGTTCGGCCTGGTCCGGTGCGGACCAGGAGCGGCCGCTCGACGACACCGGCCGCACCCAGGCGGTCACTCTGGCCGGCCTGCTGATGGCCTACGACATCCGCCGGGTGGTCACCTCGCCCAGCGTTCGCTGCACGCAGTCCGTCGCGCCGTACGCCGGGCTCGCCGGTGTCGCTTCCGAGCAGATGAGACTGCTGAGCGAGGAGGGTGCGGACGAAGGGGGCGTTTCGGCCCTGGCTGCCGGCACCCTGCGTGACCTGGCCGTTCCGACGGTGATCTGCACGCACCGACCGGTGCTGCCGTGGGTCTTCGAGGGACTGGGGATGCGTGACCCGAAGCTGGCGAAGGGCGAGCTGATGGTGCTGCACGTGCGCGCCGGTGAAGTGCGTGCTGTTGAGGCATTTCAGGTCTAGCAGAGGCTTGAGGCCTGCCTGTTCATCTCCTGTGCCCGGAACTGACACTGATTTGCCACCGACTTTGAATTCCTCGTTCAGCCTGCGTTCACCTTCACCGAGTTTCCCGTCCACCTCGGCTCCTTACGGTCATCGCGACAACTCCGAATCGACTGCATCATCAATCAGGAGACTTGCGTGAACACCACCTCGCTGCGCCGGGCACTCGTCCCGGGCATCACTGCTGCGACCCTTGCCCTTGCGATCAGCGCCTGCGGCGCCGCCAACGAGCAGAACAGCGGTAGCGACGGGGAAGGCACCCTCTCGGGCACCATCAAGGGTGGCGGAGCCTCCTCACAGGAGAAGGGCCAGGCGGCATGGGTCGCCGGCATCCAGGACGCGAACCCCGACCTCAGCGTCGTCTACGAGCCCGTGGGCTCCGGCTCGGGTCGTGAGGGCTTCATCACCGGCGGCTACCTCTTCGCCGGCACCGACTCCGCTCTCAACGACGACGAGGGCGAGCTCGCCAAGGCCAAGGAGCAGTGCGGCGCGGACCCGATCCAGGTCCCGGGCTACGTCTCGCCGATCGCCGTCGTCTTCAATGTCGAGGGCGTCGACGAGCTCAACCTCGACCCCAAGACGATCGCCGACATCTTCGCGGGCAAGATCACCAAGTGGAACGACCCGGCGATCGCCGCCACGAACCCGGACGCCAAGCTTCCGGACACCGCGATCACCCCGGTCCACCGCTCGGACGACTCCGGCACCCAGGAGAACTTCACCGAGTACCTCGCGGCCGCCGGTGGCTGGGCCGAGGAGCCCTCCGGTGAGTGGCCCGCCTCCATCAAGGGTGGCGAGGGCGGCGACGGCACCTCCGGTGTCGTGACCGCCATGCAGGGTGCCGGCTACATCGGCTTCATGGACGAGTCGGCGGCGCGCGAGAACGACCTCGCCACTGTCAAGGTCAAGGTCGGCGAGGACTTCGTCGAGCCGACCGCCGAGGCCGCTGCGAAGATCCTGGCCGCCTCCAAGCCGGTCGGCACCAGCGACAACGACATGGCCGTCGAGGTCGCCCGCACGACCACCGAGGCCGGCGTCTACCCGGTCGTGCTGGTCTCCTACCTGCTGGCCTGCCCGACCTACGAGAACGCCGAGGACGCGGCCAACGTGAAGGGCTACCTGGAGTACATCCTCTCCGAGGACGGCCAGGAGGTCGCCGCCGAGGAGGCCGGCTCCGCGCCGCTCGACCGTGAGACTGCCGACAAGGCTCTCGAGCTCGTCGGCGGCATCAAGTAAGTGCCGGTACGTCTGATCTGATCGCCGTTCGGGCGGTGGCTGCGGCCGCCGCCCGTACGGCTGTCTTGAGAACCGAAACAAGAAAGTCGAGGAATGCCTTGTGACTGTCGCCGCTGACCCCGGCGCCGACCCTGGCGTTGACACGAAGTCGGAGCTGTCCGGCCGTGGCTCGATGGGGGATGTCGTCTTCCGGGGCCTCGCCGTCATCGCCGCCACTCTCATCATGGTGGCGCTGGCAGCCGTCTTCATCTTCCTGGGCATCGAGGGCATCCCGGGCTTCAACGTGGACGAGCAGCACTACGCCGGCCAGGGCTCGTTCCTGGGCCTGGTCGTGCCGCTGCTGTACGCCACCATGTACGCCGCCGTACTGGCACTGATCGTCGCGGTCCCCTTCAGCGTGGCGATCGCGCTCTTCATCAGCCACTACGCCCCGCGGCGCATCGCGACCCCCGTGGCGTACGTCATCGACCTGCTCGCCGCGGTCCCGTCGGTCGTCTTCGGCCTGTGGGGTGCGGTGGTGCTCGGTCCGTACCTGGTGCCGGCCCATGCCTGGCTCTCCGAGAACATGGCCTGGCTGCCGTTCTTCGACGGCCAGCCCTCCGGCAACGGCCGTACGCTGTTCACCGCATCGATCGTGCTGGCCGTGATGATCCTGCCGATCATCACCTCGATCTGCCGCGAGGTCTTCGCGCAGACGCCGCGACTGCACGAGGAGGCGGCGCTGGCGCTCGGCGCGACGCGCTGGGAGATGATCCGTTACGCGGTCTTCCCCTACGCCCGCTCCGGCATGGTCTCCGCGGTCATGCTCGGCCTCGGCCGGGCTCTCGGTGAGACCATGGCGATCGCGATGATCGTCTCGCCGAAGGTCCTCATCTCGCTGTTCATCATCGGCACCAACAACCCGCAGACCATCGCGGCGCACATCGCCCAGGGCTACAAGGAGAGCACGCCCGACCGACTCTCCGTGCTGATCGCGACCGGCCTCGTGCTGTTCGCCTTCACCTTCCTGGTCAACGCACTCGCCCGCTGGATCGTCGCCCGAGGGAGGGCCAAGTGAGCAATACCGACCTCTCCAACGAGCAGACGAAGCTCTCCCACGCCACGCTCCCGCGAGGCGCCCAGTGGCTGGTCGGCGTCGCAGCCGTCGCTCTCGGCGGCCTGGCGCTCGTCCTCGGCGCGAGCATCGTCGGGGCAGCGGTCATCGGCGTGCTCGGGTTCCTGATCGGCTACCCGCTGTGGGCGCTGCTGGTGGAGAACCGGCGCTCGGCCACCGACAAGCTCGTCACCGGGCTGGTGTGGACGGCCTTCGCCGTCGCGGTCATCCCGTTGATCTGGCTGGTCTACACGGTGGTCTCCAAGGGCGCCGCGACCATCAACCCGGAGTTCCTCACGTACTCGATGCGTTCGGTCACCGGCGACGAGCAGGGCGGTCTCTACCACGCACTGATGGGCACCCTGATCGTCACCGGCATCGCCGCGGTGATCTCGATCCCGATCGGCATCATGACCGCGATCTACCTGATCGAGTACGGCAAGGGCAACCGCCTCGCCAAGACGATCACATTCCTGGTCGACGTCATGACCGGCATCCCGTCCATCGTCGCGGGCCTGTTCGCGTTCGCGCTCTTCACTCTGCTCATGGGGCCGGGCACGCGCTTCGGCTTCGGCGGCGGTGTAGCGCTCTCGCTGCTGATGATCCCGACCGTCGTCCGATCGACCGAGGAGATGCTCAAGCTGGTCCCCGACGACCTGCGCGAGGCCGCGTACGCCCTCGGGGTGCCGAAGTGGCGCACCATCACCAAGATGGTGCTTCCGACCGCGATCGGCGGCATCGTCACCGGTGTGGTGCTCTCGATCTCGCGCGTGATCGGCGAGACCGCGCCGCTGCTGGTCGCCTCGGGCTTCAACCCGAACCTGAACACCAACGCCTTCGATGACAGCCCGATGATGACCGTGCCGGTCTTCATCTACACCCAGCTGTCCGAGGCCACGGCGAAGGGCGTCGAGTACGCCTGGGGTGGAGCACTGGTGCTCTTCATCCTCGTCATGGTCCTCAACCTCATCGCCCGTATCGTCGGCACGATCTTCGCCCCCAAGACCGGGCGCTAGGAGAAACACATGTCCATTCAAGTCAAGGACGCCAGCATCTTCTACGGCGACTTCAAGGCCGTCGAGGACGTCTCCATGTCCATCAAGCCGAAGTCGGTGACGGCCTTCATCGGGCCCTCCGGCTGCGGCAAGTCGACCTTCCTGCGCACCCTCAACCGGATGCACGAGGTCATCCCCGGCGCGTACGTCGAGGGGAAGATCCAGATCGCCGGCCAGGACATCTACGGGCCGAACGTCGACCCGGTGGCCGTACGCCGCAAGGTCGGCATGGTCTTCCAGCGGCCGAACCCGTTCCCGACGATGTCGATCTACGACAACGTGCTGGCCGGCAACAGGCTCAACGCCAAGCGGATCAAGAAGTCCGAGGCGGACTCGATCGTGGAGAAGGCGCTGCGCGGCGCCAACCTGTGGACCGAGGTCAAGGACCGTCTCGGCAAGCCCGGCATGGGCCTGTCCGGTGGTCAGCAGCAGCGGCTCTGCATCGCCCGCGCGATCGCGGTCCAGCCGGAGGTGCTGCTCATGGACGAGCCGTGCTCGGCTCTCGACCCGATCTCGACCGCCGCGATCGAGGACCTCATCCACGAGTTGAAGTCCGACTACACGATCGTGATCGTCACCCACAACATGCAGCAGGCCGCCCGCGTCTCCGATGACACCGGGTTCTTCAACCTGAAGGCAGCCGGCCAGCCGGGCCGTCTGGTGGAGTTCAACCCCACCAAGCAGATGTTCACCAAGCCGGACAACCCGGACACCGAGGCGTACATCTCCGGTCGCTTCGGCTAATCCGTCGAGTCGGCTCATCCTGACGAGAAACAGCGACTTCAAGATCGACCCGTTCATCCACATGCCGGCAGCGCTGCCGTTCCCGATCGGCTCGAAGTTCTACGACTGGGCCTACGAGACCGAC